>CAMWWW010000049.1 GCA_947178015.1 uncultured Clostridia bacterium | reverse complement strand
ATTTATCGGAGCTGTGCCCGGCTTTTTTATTATATTGATTGTAAATCCAAGACAGTCTATCTTGTTTTTGTTTATTATTCTGGTTATTCAGCAGTTTGATGGATTGTATCTTGGACCCAAGATCTTGGGGGATTCCACGGGACTTCGTCCACTTTGGATTATTTTTGCCATCACGGCCGGCGGATGGGCAGCAGGACCTCTGGGGATGTTTCTTGGTGTTCCCTGTGTGGCTGTGATCGCATATTTGATTGATCGTTTTTTGAACAGAAAGCTTGCAGAAAAGGGTATTACATTGCCAGAAGAGGAGTAGAGACTCTTTTTTTGGCGTAGACGTATGCAGATGAAATGCGCCGCCGGAGCATTTTATGTATGCTCTCAAGCGGCGCATGGGTCGCTTTTTATCCTTTTAATGCTTCCTCAAGCTTTTGAACCAAGTCCTTCTCGTGCACGGCGCCTACGATTGTCTCTTGTATTTCGCCGCCTTTAAATAATATCATGGTTGGTATGGACATCACTTTATAGCGTGATGCGGTTGTTGGGCTGTTGTCCACATTGAGTTTTCCGACGTTCACCCTTCCTTCGTACGCAACGGCCAGATTTTCAATAATCGGCGACATCATCTTACAAGGTCCGCACCAATCTGCATAAAAATCTACTAATACAGGCAGATCGGATTGTAACACCTCTGGATCAAAATTCTGATCGGTAAAAACTTTTGCCATTGTTTTTCCTCCTCCGTATTATTTTTTCTTTTTAAAGGCACTATCTAAGATTCCTTTTACTTCATCAAAAGATTTCTTCATATCAAGAGCCTTTTTGTCAATGCCGGGGTTCTGGTACATAATCCCGGCAAGCTTATGCTTGACACTTTTTCCTTTTCCCATATACGCCCTCATTCCTCAAAAGATAATAAAGAATTCTTTCCATCAGTATATGAAGGTGTGCAAGAAATTATTCCCGCTGTGACCGGACAGCCACAAGTTTGAATATGGGATTGCCTTTGGCAGAAAATTTTTCTTCATATTCTGTCATAACATTATCATTTTGATAATCGCTGTGATGCAGATCGAAGGTTTTGACGGCAAGTGTCCACCCTGCTTCTTCAACCTGTTCCAGCGAAAATTCAAACAACATACGGTTGTCTGTCTTAAATTGTACTTCTCCATCCGGCGTTAAGATCTGGTTATATCTTGCAAAAAATTCTTTCGAGGTTAATCTTCTTTTGGCATGTCTGTCTTTGGGCCATGGGTCGGAGAAGTTCAGGTAGATCCTGCCTATCTCAGCTTTATCAAAATATTCTGTGATGTCTGCGGCATCTTCTCTCAAGAAAAATAGATTGGCAAGCTGCTGCTCTTGCTGTTTTTCCAGTGCGCGGAAGAGAACACTGGAGAATCGCTCAATCCCAATATAATTAATATCAGGATGTTCTGCTGCCAATGTAGTTATAAATTTCCCTTTTCCCATGCCAATCTCAAGATAAATGGGGTGATCATTTCCAAATAGCTCCTGCCATCTTCCCTTCCACTTGACAGGTTCTTGAATGACATATGCGCTTGCCTCGATCGCTTCTTTTGCTCCTCTTACATTTCTAAGTCTCATGCTTAAACCTCACGCTAACTCCCATCCGCCCATTTGAGCGGGCATACAAAGTAGGACTGTGAAATGGAAAGCTTCACAGTATGTTCTGATTGAATTGCTGTGGATAAAATCCTTTTATTTCTTTATAATACACTATAATGTACGAAAAAAAAAGTGATTCTTAATAATTTTCTATCAAAATAACTATGGCTTTTTTATAAAAATGGTGTATTATGAATATGGAATTTATTAAATTTTTATAACGTTACCCATAAAGCAGCGCAGAAACGAGGGGAATTATGGAAAATCATATGGATACGATTATCAGCCAGTTATCCCAGATTGAGGGTACTGCTGTCCGCATCTTGGAGTCTGCGGACAGCCAGAAGAAGGAGCTGGCGCTTGAGATGGAGCAGCGGACAAAAGAATATGACGCGGAGCTTGCCAAGGACACGAGCGATCAGCTTGGGGCGCTTAAGGAGAAGCTTAATGCTCAAAAGGAGGAGGAATTGTCCCGACTTAGGGAGGAGACCTCTCACACAATGGAGATTCTGGAGGCAGATTTTGAGAAAAATCATACAGCGTGGGCAATGCAGATTCTTCATTCCATGATTGGAGCCTAACTGCCATGAATCATATATTATCCTACAGCGGGCTTGCAACAAAGATTCGGGCGATGCAGAGCCGCCTTCTGACACGCTCCCAGCTTCTGGAGCTGGCAGGCTGCTCCTCCATAGCGGACGCTGTCGCTTATCTGATACAACAGCCCGGTTATTATCAGACGCTTCAGGGCCTTGACGAAGCCTCCATGAACCGCAGCACTATAGAGCAGTATTTAAAACAAAGTATACTGCGGGACTTTTCAAGAATATACCGTTTTTGTAATTTGAAGCAGCGTGAGTTTCTTGATTTATATGTGATCCGCTATGAGATAGCTTTTCTGAAGCTTTGTCTGCGCACCGTCTATGATGAAAATATTATATCGATTACGGACGAAGAGACAGTATGGTTCTATAAAAGGTATTTTTCCTTTGATATTACACGGCTTAATGCTACATCCACGCTGGGCAGATTGATAGATGCTCTGAAGGGCTCGGAGTATTATTCTATTTTGTCAGGAATCTATGACAATGCCGGACAGAAAACCACGCTTTTTGACTATGAGCTGGCATTGGATTTATACTATTTTGGCAGCACATGGAAATCCATTAATAAACATTTCTCTGGAAAAGAAAAAAATGCTCTTTTGGAAGCCTATGGCTCTAAAATGGATATGTTGAACATTCAGTGGATCTATCGCTTAAAAAAGTACTATAGAATGTCTGCCGCTGAGATTCTTGACAGTCTGATTCCTGTCTATTATCGGCTTAAGAGGGAAACGATCATCACTATGGCGGAGGCGGAGAGTTTGAATCGTTTGGCGGAATTAATTCGCGCTACGCGCTACGGGGAGCAATTTTCTGAGGATTCTCCGTCTGAGCTGGAGCGGCGCTACCACGCTGCGCTTCATGCCATACACCGGGCCAGCGTGCGAAAATACCCATATTCGATTGTCTGCGTAGATTCTTATCTGTATGACAAGGAACAAGAGACGGATCTCATCACAACGATTATCGAAGGTATTCGCTATGGGCTGAGCTATGACGAAATTGCACGTTATATTACTTATACGTAAGCTTATTTAAGGAGGTGACGATCCCATGATTGTTAAAATGAAATTCATAAGCATCACTGGTCCAAAGGACGACATTGACCGTGTTGCAGGGCAATACTTGTCCAAATATGAAATTCAGCTTGAAAATGCTGTTTCTGAGTTAAAGACCGTGCAGAATATCGCTCCTTTTGCGGAAAGCAATCCCTATAAAGAAATCGTTCAGAAGGCATCTGTTTATGCAGATAGTCTTCCTAATGCTAGCTCTGGGGAGGAGGTAAGGCTTTCCATTGACGAGTGTATCGCTCTCGTGAATAGGTTGGAGGAGAAGATTTCTCCTATCGCGGAGGAGAAGAAGCAGCTTCAGGCGACGGTGGTAAAATACCGTGATTCGTTAAATGATATTGCTCATTTTCGAGATCTGCACTATAATATTGAGAGCATTATGAATTTTAAGCATGTGAAATATCGCTTCGGCAAGATTGCGCTCGAATATTATGATAAATTTGAGCAGTATATCGACAATGATCTGCATACCATTTTTCACAAATGCCAGAGTGACAGCGAGTATGTCTGGGGTGTCTATTTTGTGCTTGCTGCGGAGGCGGATCAGATTGATGCTGTGTACTCGTCTCTTCACTTTGAGCGTTTTTACCTAAAAGGTGATTATAAAGGAACGCCGATTGAGGCGTACAATGAACTGGAGACTGCCATGAAAAAGCTGGAGGAGCAGATAAGCAGTCTTGACAAAGAAATGGAGCAGATTCTCTCCCGTTCTGCAGCTGGTCTGCGTTTTGCGAAGGAGAGGTTGACCATGGCATCCGAAAATTTTGATATTCGAAAGTTAGCGGCACGCACCCTAAACAAAAAAGAAACGTTCTATATTTTGTGCGGGTGGATGTCAGAGGATGATGCGGCAGCCTTTACCTATGAGATAGAGGGAGATGAGAAGGTTCATTGTATTATTGAGGAGGACACTAAGCATATGCAGCCTCCGACTAAATTAAAAAATCCAAAGCTTTTCAAGCCTTTTGAAATGTTTGTGCGCATGTATGGATTACCAGCCTATCATGAATTTGATCCGACGATTTTTCTTGCGCTCACGTACACCTTTATCTTTGGAGCAATGTTTGGAGATGTGGGGCAAGGACTTCTTTTGTTTGCCGGAGGCGCGCTGCTGTATCGGCTTAAGAAAATGGATCTGGCGGCGATTATATCCTGCGCCGGGATTTTTTCTACCTTGTTCGGTTTTTTGTTTGGCAGTGTCTTTGGTTTTGAAAATGTGATTGACGCTGTGTGGATGCGTCCAATCTCAAATATGACAAGTCTGCCTCTGATCGGAAGGCTAAACACGGTATTTATTATCGCGATTGCCTTTGGTATGGTTCTGGTGATGGGGACGATGGTTATCAATATTATCAACGGCTTAAAGATCCACGATCTGGAATCTGCCTTGTTTGGGACAAATGGTGTTGCCGGACTGGTGTTTTACCTGTCAGTCGCCGTGACGATTCTTTTGTTTATGACAGGACATAGTCTGCCAGCCGCTGTTGTGCTGATTGTTATGTTTGTGCTGCCGCTTTTGATTATCGCGGCAAAAGAACCTCTCACAGCTTTGATAGAAAAGAAGTCCAAATTGATAGAGGGCGGCATTGGAATGTTTCTTACACAGGGATTTTTTGAACTGTTTGAGGTGTTGTTAAGCTATTTTTCCAACACGCTTTCTTTTGTGCGTATCGGCGCTTTTGCCGTCAGCCACGCTGCCATGATGGAGGTGGTGCTTATGCTTGCGGGAGCAGAAAATGGGGCTTCTCCAAATTGGCTTGTCATTGTTCTGGGTAATTTATTTGTGTGTGGTATGGAGGGGTTGATTGTCGGCATACAGGTTCTTCGTCTTGAATATTATGAATTTTTCAGCCGCTTCTATAAGGGCACAGGACGAGAATTTAAACCATATACAAAATAAAGAATAACTACTTTATACCAAATCTTAAGGAGGTCATGGTTATGACATTATTAGTGAAGATTACTTTAATTGCTGCCCTCACTCTCAGCATTATTATTCCATTTAGTGCGTTTTTGCTCGGCAGCAAAACCAAGGGGAGATATAAGGTATCGCTTGGTTTTAATTGTTTTCTGTTTTTTGGAACCCTTCTGCTTTCTAATATTCTTTTGTATAGCGGCAACGCTTCAGCGGCGGCTGAGGTGGATGCAGCATCTACCGCCACAGGTCTTGGCTATCTTGCCGCGGCGCTTGTAACAGGATTATCCTGTATTGGAGGCGGTATTGCCGTGGCTTCCGCTGCATCTGCGGCGCTGGGAGCCATCAGTGAGGATTCCTCCATCCTTGGTAAGTCCCTTATCTTTGTTGGACTTGCTGAAGGTGTGTGTCTGTATGGATTGATTATCTCCTTTATGATCCTTGGCCAGCTCTAAGAGGGAGGCGTGCCATGCAGATGTATCTGATCAGTGATAATATTGATACTTATACTGGTATGCGTCTTGCCGGAGTGGAGGGCAGCGTGGTCCATGATAAGCAGGAGCTAAGAGAAATACTTAATACCGTTATGTCGGATAAAAATATTGGCATCGTCCTTCTCACAGAAAAATTCGGACGTGAGTACCCGGATCTTATTAATGATATTAAGCTTAACCACAAGCTGCCGCTTATTGTGGAGATCCCTGACCGGCACGGTACAGGCCGCAAACCAAACTTTATCACAGACTATGTAAATGAGGCGATTGGCTTAAAGCTATAGGAAGGAGGTTGTCCATGACAACGGAGGAAAAACTAAAGCATTTTCTGGAAGCTTCCATAGAGAGCGCCACCAACCAGAGCACGCAGCTTATTGATGATTACGCCAAGGCACTGCAAATTCTTTTTGAAGATCATAAAGTAGATGCACAGAGAAAAGCAGAGCTTCAGATACGGCTTGGAAGAGAAAGCCTTGAGCGTGAGATGAATAAGGAATTGTTCCGGGAACAGCTTAGGATTAAGAGAGAGATGACAAAAAAGCAGTCCGCTCTTAAGGCGATGTTGTTTTCTGAGATTGAGGAGCATCTGGCAGAATATATGACGACAAAGGAATATCAGGAGCTTTTGATTCAGCAGATCAAAGAGGCGGCTCATTTTGCAGGGACAGAAGACATTATGATCTATATTGATCCTTCTGACGCGGATAGACTTGCGGATCTGGAAGACGCCACGAAGGCTCATCTGACAGTGAGTGAGATAGGATTTATGGGCGGTACACGCGCAGTGATTCAATCCAGAAACATATTAATTGATAATTCTTTTGAAACCAAACTTAAGGAAGCCAAAGAAGCATTTTCATTTCTTATAAATTAAAAAGGAGCAGCTCCTATGACAAAGACAGGAAAAATATACGGCATTAACGGACCGGTTATCTATCTAAAAGGCAATACTGGTTTTCAGATGTCAGAGATGGTGTATGTCGGCAAGGAAAAGCTCGTGGGTGAGGTGATCGGTCTGACGCGCGATCAGACTACCATCCAAGTATTTGAGGAGACCTCCGGGCTGAAACCGGGCGAGGAAGTAATCGCCACAGGAGGCGCCATCTCCGTCACTCTGGCGCCCGGCATAATCTCCAATATTTTTGATGGTATTGAGCGCCCCCTCCATGAGATCGCAAAAAGCGCAGGAGCTTATATTAGCCGAGGTGTCAGCGTGGACAGCTTAGATGCTACTAAACTCTGGAAAACGCATATCGTGGTGAAACCGGGACAGGTTGTCGACGGCGGAACCATTATCGCGGAGGTGCCAGAAACTTCTGCGGTTGTTCACAAAGTAATGATTCCGCCCGATATGGAGGGCACCATTATCTCTGTCGTGGCGGACGGAGAATATACGATTCATGACACGCTCGTCACACTGCGGCTGGAAAACCGCAAGACGGTTCCCATCACGATGACGCAGAGATGGCCGATTCGTGTTCCCAGACCGGCACATGAGCGTTTTGCTGCGTCGAAGCCTCTTGTCACGGGGCAGCGTATTCTTGATACCCTGTTTCCGCTGGCAAAGGGAGGGACTGCCGCCGTGCCGGGCGGTTTTGGTACTGGCAAAACGATGACGCAGCATCAGATTGCGAAATGGTCTGACGCAGATATTATTGTGTATATTGGATGCGGTGAGCGCGGCAATGAGATGACGCAGGTGCTTGAGGATTTCTCCAAGCTGGTTGACCCAAAATCCGGGAATCCGTTGATGGATCGGACGGTATTGATTGCCAACACTTCTAATATGCCAGTGGCTGCCCGTGAGGCGAGCATCTACACCGGCATCACACTTGCGGAATATTATCGCGATATGGGTTATCACGTCGCAATTATGGCCGATTCTACTTCCCGCTGGGCGGAAGCGCTTCGAGAGCTGTCGGGGCGTCTGGAGGAGATGCCTGCGGAGGAGGGCTTTCCCGCTTATCTGGCGTCTCGTCTGTCGGCCTTCTATGAGAGAGCCGGCATGATGAGAAATTTAAATGGAACCGAGGGTTCCGTGTCCATTATCGGTGCGGTATCCCCGCAGGGCGGCGATTTTTCCGAGCCTGTCACACAGAATACAAAACGATTTGTCCGCTGCTTCTGGGGCTTGGATAAATCGCTCGCCTATGCAAGGCACTTTCCAGCTATCCACTGGCTGACCAGCTACAGTGAATATTTGACCGATCTTGCTGCATGGTATGCGGACAATGTAGGGGCGGAATTTGTGGATAATCGAAACCAGATTGTGGCTATATTAAACCAAGAAAGCAGCTTGATGGAAATTGTAAAATTAATTGGAAGCGACGTGCTGCCAGATGACCAGAAACTGATATTAGAGATCGCGCGCGTGATCCGTCTTGGCTTTTTGCAGCAAAATGCGTTTCACCCGGAAGATACCTGTGTACCTCTGGAAAAGCAGCTAAAAATGATGGAAACCATTCTGTATCTGTATGAGAGAGCGCGGGCGCTTATCACGATGGGGATGCCGATGTCGATCTTAAAGGAGGATACAATCTTTGAGAAGGTGATATCCATCAAATATGATGTAGAAAACAATGCCCTATATAAATTTGACGAATATAAGAAGGCGATTGATACCTTCTATAATAAGGTGTTAGAGAAGAATGGATAAGGGAGGCACGGAGTATGGTAATTGAATATTTGGGCTTGCAGGAGATCAATGGCCCGCTGGTAGCCATAGAGGGTGTGTCCGGCGCTTCCTATGACGAGATTGTTGAGATCAATGTAGGGGATAAGGAGAAGAAGATTGGCAGAGTTGTGGAGATTTACGGCGATAAAGCGGTGATACAGGTGTTTGAGGGTACAGAGAATATGTCGCTTGTCAATACCCATACCAGATTTACCGGGCATCCGCTTGAGGTATCCTTGTCTCCTGATATTCTTGGACGTACTTTTAACGGGATTGGCCAGCCTATTGACGGTCTTGGCGAGATCGTGACGGAAAAGAAAGTAGATGTCAATGGTATGCCTCTTAATCCGGTAACGCGCGAGTATCCGCGAAATTATATTCGCACAGGAATCTCCGCCATAGATGGTCTGACTACATTGATTCGTGGTCAGAAGCTTCCCATTTTCTCTGGGAATGGTCTTCCACACGATCAGCTTGCGGCACAGATTGTCAGGCAGGCGTCTCTGGGCGACAGTTCCGGGGAGGAATTTGGAATTATCTTCGCCGCGATGGGCGTAAAATATGATGTGGCGGATTTCTTTCGCAGGGCTTTTGAAGAGAGTGGTGTTTCTTCCCATGTGACGATGTTTCTTAATCTGGCGAGTGATCCCGTTGTGGAAAGACTGATTACGCCAAAAGTGGCACTGACTGCTGCAGAGTATCTTGCCTTTGAGCTTGGGATGCATATTTTGGTTATTTTGACAGATATGACCTCGTTTGCCGAGGCGATGAGAGAGGTGTCATCCAGCAAGGGTGAGATTCCATCCAGAAAGGGGTATCCGGGTTATCTCTACAGCGAGCTGGCGACAATCTATGAGCGTGCCGGTATTGTGGCAGGCGTCAATGGCTCTGTGACGCAGATTCCGATCCTTACCATGCCAAACGATGACATTACACATCCTATCCCTGACCTGACTGGTTATATTACGGAGGGACAGATTGTGCTTGATCGTGCGATGAATGGGCAATCCATCTATCCGCCTATCAATGTACTGCCTTCGCTTTCCCGTCTGATGAAGGATGGTATAGGAGAAGGCTATACCAGAGAGGATCATCAGGATGTGGCAAATCAGCTTTTTTCCTGTTATGCAAAGGTTGGCGAGGCGCGGAATCTGGCTTCTGTTATCGGCGAGGATGAGCTTTCTCCGCTGGATAAGAAATATCTGGAATTTGGCAACGCCTTTGAGAAAGAATTTGTCGGTCAGGGTCCTAATGAGAACCGCACCATTCTGGATACGTTGGATATTGGGTGGAGGCTGCTTCGTCTGCTGCCAAGAGAAGAGCTTGACCGCATCAACACAAAGATACTGGATAAATATTATTAAGCTTACAGCAAAATGAGGTGATGCTATGGACCCGAATACCTTTCCCACCAAGGGTAATTTAATACTGGCGAAAAATTCTCTGGTTCTGGCAGAGCAGGGCTATGAGCTGATGGATAAAAAGCGCAATATTTTAATACGAGAGTTAATGGAGCTGATAGAAGAGGCGAAGGGGATTCAGTCTGAGATTGACCAGACGTTTACCCGTGCCTATCATGCGCTTCAGATGGCGAATGTAGAGCTGGGAATTACGAGTGTGCATGAGATCTCCCGCACAGCTCCGGTAGAAAATTCTGTCACCATCAAAACCCGAAGCATTATGGGCACGGAGATCCCTCTGGTTGAGCATACGCCCTCTGACAATACGCCGATCTATGCTTTATATAGCACACGTATGTCTCTGGATCAGGCGAGAGAGGAATTTCTTAAGGTGAAGGAGCTGACGATTCGCTTGTCGATGGTGGAGAATTCTGCCTACCGTCTTGCCTCTAATATAAAGAAGACCCAAAAACGCGCCAATGCTCTTAAAAATATTACGATTCCTACCTACACGGAGAGAGTGAGAAGTATAACCAACGCTCTGGAGGAGAAGGAGAGGGAGGAATTTACCAGATTGAAGGTTATAAAAAAGAATATAAGCGGTTAGTTGAAAATACTTTTCAAGATACCTCATCTGTGTTACACTATCCATATGCGTAAATAGGTAAACAAGTGATTCAGTATTACAGCTACGGTCTGTGGTACACAGAGGGTATAACGATGAATTATATTGTGTTTGATCTGGAATGGAATCAATCTCCTGATGGAAAAGAGGCGGAGCATCCTTTGCTTCCATTTGAAATTATAGAAATTGGCGCACAGAAATTGAACGAGCAGCTTGTTCCGGTCGATGCTTTTCACGCAATTATAAAGCCTGCTGTCTATCAAAAGCTACATCCCTGCACAAAAGAGGTGATTGGCATAACAGAAAAGGAGCTAAGGAAGGGGAAGTCATTTGCTGAGGCAGGCAGGGAGTTTCTTGAATTCTGCGGAAAAGAATATATCTTTGCTACATGGGGCTGCATGGATCTGACGGAATTTCAGCGCAATTTGTATTTTTTTCAGTTAAATTGTGCCTTATCTTTTCCGCTTTTTTACTGTGATGTGCAGAAGTTGTTTAGTCTAGCTTTTGAGGATGGAAAGACGCGGCGTTCCTTGGAGCATGCTGTGGAGGCGCTTCAGCTTCCGCTTACAGAAACCTTTCACCGCGCCGATCACGATGCACTTTATACAGCACATATTTTAAAGTTGATACCACAT
>CAMWWW010000048.1 GCA_947178015.1 uncultured Clostridia bacterium | reverse complement strand
GATGTGGAGGTGACAGCAATTGGGGCGGGTAGCAATATCTCACTTTTGGAGCGGCAGATAAGGGAATTTAAGACAAAGCTTGTCTGCGTGTGGGAGGAGAACAAAGCGAAGGAGTTAAAACTTTGCACGGCAGATCTTTCTGTGGAAATTTGTTCTGGTATGGATGGACTTTTGAGAGTAGCTGCGGAGCCTGAGAGTGAGCTTTTGGTGACGGCGATTGTGGGTATGATTGGGCTTCGCCCTACCATCGCGGCGATAGAAGCAGGAAAGGATATTGCTCTTGCCAACAAGGAAACCTTGGTGACGGCGGGGCATCTGATCATGCCGCTGGCAAAAGAGAAAAAGGTGAAGATCCTCCCGGTGGACAGTGAGCACAGCGCGATCTTTCAGTGTTTGCAGGGGAGAAACGGCACCGATGCTTGTGTTCCCTATAATTCGAATTCTGCCTCTGAGATAGAAAAGATTCTATTGACGGCATCGGGAGGTCCTTTTCGAGGTTGTACAAAGGCACAGATGAAGGATATAAAGCCGGAGGATGCCCTAAAGCATCCAAGCTGGTCTATGGGGAGGAAGATCACCATAGATTCTGCAACTATGGTTAATAAAGGGCTGGAGGTGATGGAGGCAAAATGGCTGTTTGGCGTGGAGCCGTCCCATATCACGGTGGTGGTACAGCCAAAGAGCATTATTCACTCTATGGTTCAGTTTCGGGATGGTGCGGTTATGGCGCAGCTTGGAACGCCCGATATGAAATTGCCGATCCAGTATGCACTCTATTACCCAGAAAGGCGATTTTTACAAGGAGAGAGGCTGGACTTCTGGGAGCTTGGCGGTTTGACCTTTGAAAAGCCAGATATGGAAAATTTTGACGGGCTTCGGCTGGCATATCAGGCTATCCGTCAGGGTGGTTCCATGCCAACCGTGTACAACGCGGCAAATGAGTTGGCGGTTCAGGACTTTCTGGAAGGAAGAGAATCCTTCTTGGGAATAACAGAACGGATCGAGGCGGCTATGCAGGCTCATCATGTAATAGAAAATCCAAGTGTGGAGGAAATTCTTGAGACAGAGCAGTGGACAATGCATAGAGCAAAAGAGAAAGAATAGGATAGAATACAGAGAACTGGTATAAAATAAAAAGATGGCGAATAGTTACTATCAGGTAAGGAAGAACAGAGTAAACGAGGAGTAAGTATGGGAATTGTAATAGCATTGATTGTGTTCGGCTTTCTGGTATTTTTTCATGAGCTTGGACATTTTTTACTGGCAAAGAAAAATGGGATAGCGGTGACAGAGTTTTCCATTGGAATGGGTCCCAGATTGTTTTCTTTTACAAAGGGAGAGACAAGGTACTCATTAAAAGCATTTCCATTTGGCGGCTCCTGCCAGATGTTAGGGGAGGACGGGGAGAGCAATGACGAGCATGCGTTTCACAACCGTTCTGTCTGGGCTAGAATCTCGGTGGTGGCGGCAGGTCCGATTTTTAATTTTATTCTCGCCTTTTTGCTCGCGCTGATTGTGATCGGTTATGTCGGTTATGATAAACCAGTTGTGATTGGCGTGATGGAGGGCTTTCCCGCTGAGGAGGCAGGGCTTAGGGAAGGAGATGTGATCACAAGAATCAACAATCAAAAGGTGACGATCTATCGGGATGTACAGTTTTATATGGCGGTAAATACCGGCAAGACCGTTACAATCTCCGTCAACCGCGCCGGCGAGGAGCTTCATTTTACAATCACTCCAAAACAGGATGAAAGCGGCGCGTACTATATGGGAATCTACAGCTCCGCCATCCGCACAAAGGCAAAAGGGCTGGAGGTGCTGAAATACAGCTTGTATGAAGTAAAGTACCAGATGGGAGTGGTGATAAAGAGCATTGGCATGTTGTTTAACGGCAGTGTGTCGGTAAATGATCTGAGTGGACCAGTCGGCATCGTGGATATGGTTGACGAGGTGGTGGAGGAGAGCACCAGCGAGGAGGTTGACACCAAAACAAACATTCTAAGTGTGTTGTTAAATATTATTAATTTCTCCATTATGTTGAGCGCCAATCTGGGCGTGATGAATTTGCTGCCAATTCCAGCATTGGACGGCGGCAGGCTGGTATTTTTGATTGTGGAGGCAGTGAGAGGAAAGCCGGTCGACAGGGAGAAGGAAGGCATGGTTCATTTTGTAGGTTTGGTTCTTTTGATGGTGCTTATGGTGTATGTAATGTTTAATGATTTTAGGAGAATATTCTAGTGCGTACAAATACAAAGGTAATTAAAATCGGAGATAAGGTGATTGGCGGCGGCAATCCCGTGTTGATCCAATCTATGACCAATACAAGAACGGAGGATGTGAAGGCGACGGTGGAGCAGATTCAGCGCCTTCAGTCCGCGGGCTGCGAGATTGTCCGTGTTACGGTGCCCACGGAAGAAGCGGCAGCGGCGTTGAAAGAGATAAAAAAACAGATACAGATTCCACTGGTGGCGGACATTCATTTTGATCATCGGATGGCGATCCTTGCTATCGAAAATGGCGCAGACAAGATCCGGATCAATCCGGGAAATATCGGCGGACCAGAAAAGCTGCGCGCGGTTGTCGCAGCGGCAAAGGAGAGGGAAATACCGATTCGCGTCGGGGTCAACAGTGGTTCTTTGGAGAAGTCTCTAATCGAAAAATACGGCGGCGTGACGGCGGAGGGGCTGGTGGAAAGCGCTCTGGACAAGGTGCACAAAATAGAGGAATACCACTATACCAATCTGGTGATCAGCATTAAATCTTCCAATGTTCTTATGTGTGTAAAGGCACATGAGCTGATTGACAAAGAGACTTCTTACCCACTCCATGTAGGGATCACGGAAGCAGGCACATTGTATTCAGGAAATATAAAATCGGCGGTCGGACTCGGCATGATACTTGGGCAAGGGATCGGCGACACGGTGCGGGTATCTCTGACAGGCGATCCCGTGGAAGAGGTAAAATCTGCCAAGCTGATACTGCGCACGCTGGGACTTCGAGAAGGAGGCATTGAGGTCGTGTCCTGCCCGACCTGCGGCAGAACCCAAATCGATCTGATAGGACTTGCCAATCAAGTGGAGACGATGGTGCAGGAATTTGATCATCGAAATTTAAAGGTTGCTGTGATGGGATGTGTGGTAAACGGGCCCGGAGAAGCAAAAGAAGCAGATTTGGGAATTGCTGGAGGCAAGGGCGAGGGATTGTTAATCAAAAAAGGAGAGATAATAAAAAAGCTGCCAGAAGAGGAGCTGCTGCCTGCGCTTAGAAAAGAATTGGAGAGGTGGGCTTAGTTGAGGTTGTAGGAGAGTTTCACTGTAGTGTGTTTGCATGGAAAGGGGAATGGTTGTGGGGAAGGTTTTTTTTGATGTTTTTCCAACACTGCAATTAGATCCAGATGTATCAGAGCTTTTAGCCGATGTTGAGGTGACGAAGATCACCACGAATAAGGAGAAAAGCTCTCTTCGCATTTATATTGACAGCAGAAGGCTGATACATAAAAAAAGTATTTATTACATGGAGGACAGCATCGCCTCCCAGTTTTTTCCGGGAAACCGTACAAGCATTAAAGTGGTGGAGAATTATCATCTGTCTGGGCAGTATACGCCAAAGAAGCTTTTGGAGTCTTATAAGGACAGTATTCTCACAGAGCTTCGTAACTATAATGCGATTGAGTACAGCTTGTTTAAGAGAGCAGATACGGAGTTTGTCGAGGAGTCTGTGCTACAGCTTACTTTGGAGGACAGTGTTGTCGCGAGAGAGAAGGCGGAGGAACTCAAGCGGATTCTGGAAAAAATCTTTGTGGAGCGCTGTGGATTTCCTGTGGAGACCCGTGTGTATTTTAAAGAAAGGGGAGAGGATAAAAAACGTCTTTTGGATGATCAGCGCTTAAAGCTTGAGGTGATGCAGATTCAGAAAAATGCTGGACTTATGGAAGGAGCGCCCGCTGATGTGCCCATGGAGTCCGCGGTGTCTGCAACGGCGGCTCCGACTTGGTCGGCGGATGAGATGGCGGCTGCCTACGGGGAGCCAGTCAAAGCTTCCGATCCTACAGAGAATACAAAAAACAGCCCAGAGGTGAAAAAGACCTTTGAGAAGAAAGAGAGCTTTTCAAAAAAGCCTGCGTACAAAAAGCCAGATAATCCCGATGTGCTTTATGGAAGGGATTTTGATGATGAGCCTACGCCCATTGAGCAGATTCAGACGGAGATGGGCGAGCTTGTGATTCGTGGGAAAATTATTGCGCTTGATACTAGGGAGATCCGTGGAGAGAAGACGATTTTAATTTTTGATGTGACGGATTTTACGGATACCATTACGGTGAAGATGTTTGCCAGAAATGAGCAGCTTCCTATGATTATGCCGCATATAAAACCGGGCGCATTTGTGCGTCTTAAGGGTGTGACGACGATTGACCGTTTTGACGGAGAGCTTACCATTGGCTCGGTGGTCGGCATTAGAAAATGCAGTGATTTTACGGTTAAGCGCATGGATACAGCGGTGGAAAAAAGAGTGGAGCTTCACTGTCATACGAAGATGAGCGACATGGATGGCGTGGCGGATGTCAAGGATATTATTAAGCGCGCGATGGAGTGGGGGCATAGCGCCATCGCGATCACGGATCATGGAAATGTCGCTTCTTTTCCAGTGGCAAATCATACGATCGATGGGGATTTTAAAGTACTGTATGGGTGCGAGGGGTATCTGGTAGATGATTTGAAAGAGATTGTTGAAAATTCAGAGAATCAGAGCTTAGATGACACCTATGTGGTCTTTGATATTGAGACGACAGGTTTCAGTCCAATAAATAATCGAATAATTGAGATCGGGGCGGTCAAGGTATCAAAGGGACAGATTACAGAGCGATTTAGTGAGCTGATTAATCCAAGAGAGCCTATTCCATTTGAGATTGAGAAGCTGACAGGGTTAAGTGATGAGATGGTGATGAATTCCCCCGGAATTGAGGAGGTGCTGCCAAGGTTTCTCGTATTTTGTGAGGGGGCTGTTATGGTGGCGCACAATGCTGGCTTTGATATGAGCTTTCTTTATGCCAATGCAGGGCGGCTAAAGCTTCCCCTAAAAAAGACGGTGGTGGATACGGTGGGGCTTGCCAGAGTGCTGCTTCCTGAGCTTAGTAAGTACAAGCTGGATGTAGTGGCAAAGGCGCTTCATATATCGCTTGAGAATCATCACCGCGCCGTGGATGATGCGGAGGCGACGGCAGGGATCTTTCAGGCGTTTATTTCAATGTTAAAGGAGCGGGAGATTGGTACGCTGGATAAGGTCAATGAGCTGAGCGTCCTGTCTGTGGACGCGCTGAAGAAGCTTCCTTCTCACCATGTGATTTTGCTGGCAAAGAATGATACGGGGCGCATTAATTTATATCGTTTGGTTTCCATGTCGCATCTTACGTATTTTCACAGACAGCCAAGGATACCGAAAAGTATTTTGAAAAAGTACAGGGAGGGGCTGATCATCGGCTCTGCCTGTGAGGCGGGTGAGCTTTATCAGGCTCTGCTTCGGGGAGCCTCGGAGGAGGAGCTCGCGAGGTTAGTGGAGTTTTATGATTATTTAGAGATTCAGCCGCTGGGCAACAATGCTTTTATGCTTCGAGGAGAGAATCCTATGCTTCAGTCGGAGGAGGAGCTGATCCAGATCAATAAAAGGATTGTTGCGCTGGGAGAACAGTACCATAAGCCTGTAGTTGCGACTTGTGACGTGCATTTTTTAAATCCTGAGGACGAGGTGTATCGCAGGATTATTATGGCAGGAAAAGGTTTTAAGGATGCGGATAATCAGGCGCCGCTCTATCTTCGGACGACGGAGGAGATGTTGGAGGAATTTTCTTATCTGGGGGCGGAGAAGGCGGAGGAGGTCGTGGTGACAAACACGAACCGAATCGCTGCGATGTGTGAGCGGATTTCTCCCGTTCGCCCGGACAAATGTCCGCCGGTAATTGAGAATTCCGATCAGATTTTGAGGGAAATTTGCTATCAGAAAGCCTATGCCATCTATGGGGAAACACTTCCCAAGGTGGTGGTGGAACGGCTTGAGAGAGAGCTGAATTCCATTATATCCAACGGCTTTGCGGTTATGTATATTATTGCGCAGAAGCTGGTGTGGAAATCAAATGAGGACGGCTATCTGGTAGGATCGCGAGGATCGGTCGGCTCCTCCTTTGTGGCGACGATGTCCGGCATCACGGAGGTAAATCCGTTGAGTCCGCACTATTATTGCGCGAAATGTCATTACAGTGAGTTTGATTCTGAACAGGTGCGTGCTTTTTCTGGAGGTTCTGGCTGTGATATGCCAGATAAGCTATGCCCGGAGTGCGGGGAATTGCTCAAAAAGGAAGGCTTTGATATTCCATTTGAGACTTTTTTGGGTTTTAAGGGTAATAAGGAGCCGGATATTGATCTCAATTTTTCAGGAGAATATCAGAGCAAGGCGCATGATTATACGGAGGTGATTTTCGGAAAGGGACAGACTTTCCGCGCCGGGACAATAGGCACGCTGGCAGATAAGACGGCGTATGGCTATGTGAAGAATTATTATGAGGAACATGGGCAGAGAAAGCGAAAATGCGAGATTAACCGCATTGTTCAGGGGTGTGTCGAGGTGCGGCGCACCACAGGACAGCATCCGGGAGGCATTATCGTTCTTCCATTAGGAGAGGAGATCAACACCTTTACGCCGGTGCAGCATCCTGCGAACGATATGGAAACGAAGACGGTGACAACACATTTTGACTATCATTCCATCGATCATAATTTATTAAAGCTGGATATTCTGGGGCATGATGATCCGACGATGATCCGTATGTTGGAGGATCTGACAGGATTGGACGCAAGGAAGATCCCGCTAGACAGCAAGGAGGTAATGTCTCTATTTATGAATACCAGTGCGCTTGGCATTACACCGGAGGAAATTGGAGGATGTAAATTGGGAGCGCTTGGTATTCCAGAGTTTGGCACAGATTTTGCTATGCAGATGGTAATTGACGCAAAGCCTACCTGCTTCGCCGATCTGATCCGTATTTCGGGCTTGTCTCACGGCACCGATGTGTGGCTTGGAAATGCGCAGACCTTGATTGAAGAGGGAAAGGCGACGATCTCCACCGCGATCTGTACCCGTGATGATATTATGATTTATCTGATCCATATGGGGCTTGATAAGGAGCTGTCTTTTACCATTATGGAGAGTGTGCGAAAGGGAAAGGGGCTTAAGGAGGAGTGGGAGAAGGAGATGCTTGCCCACAATGTGCCGGATTGGTATATCTGGTCGTGCAAAAAGATAAAATATATGTTCCCGAAGGCGCACGCCGCCGCCTATGTTATGATGGCATGGCGCATAGCGTACTGTAAAGTATTTTATCCTCTCGCTTATTATGCTGCTTTCTTTAGCATCCGCGCTTCTGGATTTTCTTATGAGCTGATGTGTCAGGGAAGAGAGAAGCTGGAATATTATATATCCGATTATAAGCGGCGCTTTGATTCCCTTACCAATAAGGAAAAGGATACGCTTCGTGATATGCGGATTGCGCAGGAGATGTATGCGAGGGGCTATGAATTTATGCCGATGGATATCTATCGGGCAAAGGCAGCAAGATTTCAGATTATAGATGGAAAGCTAATGCCGGCGCTTAACTCCATTGATGGGCTTGGGGACAAGGCGGCGATCCAGATCATGGAGGCAGCAGGACAGGGAGCCTTTTTGTCCAAGGAGGATTTCCAGATAAGAAGTAAGGCAGGAAAGACGATTACGGATTTATTAAGCGATCTTGGAATACTCAAAGGGCTGCCGGAGACAAACCAGCTCTCTCTGTTTGATTGGGCGCAGTGATGGAAATAAATGTTGATTGTTAGGGAAAATTTGGCTATAATAGGGGCAGTATAGTAGCGGTGTTCTGGTATGGGAGGCTTGGCATCCGCACAATACGATGCGGGGATAAAACAATTGTGGAGGCTGTGGTATAAGATATGGAAAATAATAGAATAGATCAGGCTCAAGTGCAAAAGATATTAATCGTGGTTGATATGCAGAATGATTTTGTGGAGGGGGCTCTTGGAACGAAGGAGGCTATGGAGGCGACGGATCGTGCGGTGCAGAAGCTGAAGCATTTTGACGGGATCATCTATGCGACGCTTGACACGCATTATCAGAACTATCTTCATACAGC
Organism: uncultured Clostridia bacterium; assembly: GCA_947178015.1. Classification (GTDB taxonomy): domain Bacteria; phylum Bacillota; class Clostridia; order Lachnospirales; family Lachnospiraceae; genus RGIG8607. Next base: position 2,940 of record CAMWWW010000048.1, on the reverse strand, counting down.
GGAGGGAAGAAAGCTGCCGGTTGTGCATTGTGTGCGCAAAACCTACGGCTGGAGGCTTCATGAGAAAATATTAAATGCGCTGATGGGAAGAAAGTACAATCTTATCGAAAAGGAAACCTTTGGGTCCACAAAGCTGGTGGACGAGATAGAGAAGTGGAAGAAAAAGGGAGAGATTGAGATTGAGTTGATTGGACTGTGTACCGATATCTGTGTGATTACCAATGCGCTTTTGCTTAAGACAAGCTTTCCTGAAGTAAGGATCGCGGTGGACGCAGACTGCTGCGCGGGGGTTACGCCGGAGCTTCACGAGGCGGCTCTTAAGGTGATGAGCTCTTGCCAGATTGATATTATCAGAGAGTGAGGGAAGGGATGAGCCGTGCAGTTATATTTGATATGGATGGGGTAATTTTTGATTCAGAGCGGCTGGTGCTGGACTGCTGGAAGGAGATAGCAGAACAGTACCATATTCAGGGGATCGAGGAAGCATGTATGGAGTGTCTTGGTGTGAATACAAGGCAGACGGAGGAGATTATGGCTCGTCGATATGGGGCAGACTTTCCGTATCGGCGCTATGCAAAGGAAGCTTCCATGCTTTTTCACAGCCGCTATGACGGCGGAAGACTTTGGAAGAAAAGAGGAATTGAGGAGCTTCTTATGTATCTTAAGGAGCAGAAGGCAAAGCTTGCCGTGGCATCATCCACAAGACAAGAGATGGTGCAGAAGGAGCTAAGGGAGGGCGGACTGCTTGCTTATTTTGATGTTGTCATTGGAGGGGATAGGGTGGAGAGGAGTAAGCCTGCTCCCGATATTTTTCTGATGGCATGTGAGCAGCTTGGAGCAGTGCCGGAGACTACTTATGTAATTGAGGATTCTTACAATGGAATCCGCGCCGCCCATGCGGCGAATATGATTCCTATTATGGTTCCCGATCTTGTAAAGCCAACGGAGGAGATAAGAAAGCTTGCCAGAGAAGTTTTTCCGTCTCTTGTGGAGGTAAAGGAATACTTTGGACAGAAATGAGGAAAACATGCGCAAAACAATAGACTACAGTTTGAACGTACAAAAGCTTACCATTCCCAAAGGACACCGAATTATAATTATCAGTGATATTCATGGGAAACTCTCTTATCTTAAAGGGCTACTTAATAAATTGTCCTATTCAAAGGAGGACTATCTTCTGATAGCGGGGGATCTGTTGGAAAAAGGCGGGGAAAGTCTCGCCACGCTTCGCTATTTGATGGAGCTTAAGAAAACGCATCACGTCGATATGGTGTATGGAAATGTGGATGCTAGGGTTCTTGAAAATCTAGGTTCCGTAGATCGGTTTTACAAACGTTACTGCCAGAGGATGAAATATTGGGGAAACAGTATCTATGAAGAAATGCTTAAGGAGCAGGGAAGACTTTTAAAGGAACAAGGGGAACGCTCTTTGCAGGCGGTGGAGATGGGGCGCAGAAATGGCGGATGGAAGAAGGGATCGGGAGTAGAGATCTCGGCGGAGGAAGCGTTTGCGCTTATTTGGGAGAAGTATGATAGAGAGCTGGCGTTTATACAGAATTTGCCGGTGATCCTAGATGCGGGAGCATTTCTCGTCACACATGCAGGGCTTCCCACAGAAGAGTATACGGGGTTGTCTGCCTTGGAGGTAGAGCGGATGATAAATTGGAAGGGCTTTCAGGATGAGGAGATGTATTTTTCCCGCTATGTATTTGTCGGGCATTGGCCTGTGACAATATACGAGAGAGACAGGATGGATTCCAGCCCTATTATCAATCGGGAAAAGAAGATTGTAAGCCTTGACGGGGGCTGTGCAGTCAAGCGTGATGGGCAGCTTAACGCGGTGGTGCTTTCCGACATAGATACAGAGGATTTCCAGATAGTGAGTTATGATGATTTTCCAAAGGCGAGGGTGTTAGAAACAAAAAAGGGAAAAAAAGGGAATTTTTGTTCCAGATGGAAGCATCGTTTTGTCGAGCTGTTGGAGACGGATGAGGAAGGAAGTATCGTGCGGTTTCTGCACAATGGTGAGAAGTGCTGGATTCCAGCCGCTTATCTGTGGGAGGAAGACGGAGGCTTAAGTTGCAGCGATTACACGGACGGTGAGCTGGCTCTCTGTGCGGGAGATGAGGTTTCTGTGGTAGGCAGCTATCACAGAGGATATCTTGTAAAAAAAGATGGAGTGCTTGGCTGGTATCATGGGGCATTGGATATGCACAAGGAAAAAAATGAAAAACAATAAGGAGGACACGAGATGAGTGTGGAGAAAAAAGGCTCTGGAGTAAGACGGGTTTATGCAGAGAAAAAAGAACCCTATGCAGTGAAGGCAAAGGAGCTTAAGGAAGAAATTGGAAGCTATCTAAAGCTAGATACCGTGACAGGTGTCCGCGTGTTGATCCGGTATGATGTGGAAAATATATCCGAGGAGACTTTTGAGAGAGCATGCAAAACGGTATTTTCTGAGCCGCCGGTTGATATGTTATATAAAGAAAGCTTTGAAGTGGCTCCGGGCGCAAGAGTGTTTTCCGTGGAATACCTTCCGGGACAGTTTGATCAGAGAGCAGATTCTGCTGAACAGTGCATCCGTTTTCTAAATGAAGAAGAGAAGCCAGTGATTCGGACGGCTGTCACCTATGTGATAGAAGGAACGATCACAGAGGATGAATTTATGCGTATTAAGAACTACTGCATCAATCCTGTGGATTCGAGAGAGACAGACAAGGAAAAGCCGGAGACGCTGATAACAGCATTTGACGAGCCGGCAGATGTGGCAATTCTGGACGGCTTTGTGGATATGGAGAAGGTAGAATTTGAAAAATTGTATCAATCCTTAAATCTTGCGATGACTTTTAAGGACTTTTTGCATATCCAAACATATTTTAAGAATGAAGAAAAACGAGATCCCTCCATGACGGAAATCCGGGTTCTGGACACGTATTGGTC
>CAMWWW010000047.1 GCA_947178015.1 uncultured Clostridia bacterium | reverse complement strand
ATGCCGACGGGGGCGATCGCCTCTGTGCCGATTCCGCCCACCATCATTGTGTCAATCGCGCCTACCAATCAGACTAATGTGTATTCTATGGCAGACGGCCAAGCAATCTGGAAAAAATTCCGGTAGACGGTTCGAGAGTCAGGGATATCTCCAATTTTCTGAAAAGGTTTTAACATATGATTGACCGAAAAAAACGATTCTAATATCATAATAATCTCCCGTTCCGGCTTAAAATTTGCAGGATACTGCATCAGCCATTTATAGTATAACATTGTAAAATTTAGAAAACAACAGAGCTTCTTGCAATATTTTGTGCAAAGTACTGTTTTTTGTACAAAGCGATCTTGTGGTGAGCGCGGTACTTTTATGAGCTGCGGTTTTATATGGCTTGACTAAGCGGTATCCGTATATTACAATGGGAAATAATTGTGTAGATAGTTGGTTGTATGCCGCGATGGCGGTGGAAATGAGGGAATCAATGAGAGTGATACATACAGCAGATCTGCATCTGGGAGCAGAGCCGGAGAAAGGGCTTCCTTGGGCGAAGGAGCGTGGAAAAGAAATATGGGAGACGTTGGAGCGGCTGATTACTTATACCATTCGCTCACAGACAGAGGTGCTTTTGATTGCGGGAGATCTCTTTCATAGACAGCCTCTGCTCAGGGAGCTTAAGGAGGTCAATTATCTTTTTTCCAGCTTAAAGAAGACGCGGGTTTTTCTGATAGCGGGAAATCATGATTATATTAAGCGGGATTCTTATTACCGGAGCTTTCCGTGGAGCGGCAACGTCAGCTTTTTTAATTCCTCCAGCATAGAAAGAATCGATGTGGAGGAGCTGAATTTGTCAGTGTATGGCGGAAGCTATGATGCGAGGGAGGATACAGAGCACATTTATGACAATATTCAAGTAGCAGATGAGAGGCGCGTGAATATACTATTAGGGCATGGCGGTGAGGCAAAACATCGCCCCTATGATCTGACAAGGCTTAAGGCAAGTGGGTTTGATTATATTGCATTTGGCCATATTCATAAGGGCGGGGAGCTTGTGAAAAATAGGATTGTGCAGGCGGGCTGCTTAGAGCCGATGGACAGAACGGATACAGGGGAAAAAGGCTTTTATGAAGGCGAGATTGAGAAGGGGAAGGTCAGGATGGAATTTGTTCCATTTGCAAGGAGAATCTATCTTCCGCTTGAGTTGATTGTGACACCAGAGGATACCATGAGATCGGTAAAGGAGCGATTGCAGGAGGAAATGCACAAGAAGGGTGCGCAGAATATGTATATTTTAACTCTGAGGGGAAAGCGGGATCAAGTCATTCAATTTTCGGCAAAGGAGCTTATGGAAGTGGGGAATGTATGTTCTTTTGCTGATCGGACGCAGCCGGATTATGATCTGGGGGAGCTCTATCAGGCGAATAAAAACAATGTGCTCGGTTGGTATATGAAAGAGTTTCTTGCAAAGCAGAAGCTTAGTGAAAGGGAGGAACAGGCACTTCACTATGGAATACGCGCATTAACCTACGGAGAATAGGAAAGACAGAAATGAGGTACCACACATGTTCTGGGGTATTCAGGAGGAATCAATATGGTAATTCTGGAGATTGGGATCACGAATTTCGGAAAGCTCCATAATGTCAAGCTATCTTTTCAGGATGGCATCAATGTAGTGTATGGGGATAATGAGGCGGGAAAAAGTACGCTTCACGCTGCTGTTCGTGTTATACTTTTCGGACTTGATAGACAGCGGGGAAGGGCATCTAGGACGGATGATTATAGCAAATATGAGCCGTGGGAGAATCCATCCGTCTATGAGGGTATGCTGCGGTTTCAGGAGGGAAGAGCCGTATATCGGATATATCGCTGTTTTGGTCGCAATCATAAGCGAACAGAGATCATCAATGAGACAACGGGTGAGGAGATGGCGGAGGAGGAATTAAGGCAGCTTCTGAATGGCATGACGGAGAGCAGCTTTTCCAATACCCTATGTATTGGTCAGATGAAGACTGCACCGGGAGAATCGTTTACAGAGGAGCTTCAAAATACAGCGGCGAACTATTTGTCAACCGGCGATACCGAGTGGGATATCCGAAGAGCATTTGTCTTTTTGGCGGCGGAGAAAAAAGAGCTGATGAAGAAATATCAGCCTAAGCTGGAGGAGACAGTCAAATCTGCTGAGCAGGAGCTTTGTGATATTGAGGAGGAGCTGTTGCAGCAGTCGATTCATAAGGAGAAGGCGCAGGCGGAGCTTAGAGAAATGCGCGAGGAGATTGAGCGGGAGAAGCGGGGATATGAGAATTCCAATAAAAGAAAACGTCTGGTGTATGTGGAACTGGCAGTCAGTGTGATTAGCTTTTTTCTTATGTTTTTCTGTTATTTTCTGAATGATTGGAGAGACGGGGTGTGGATATTTGGAATTCTTGCGTTGACAGCAGGATTCTTTGCGTGGAAGGGGCATAGACTGACAAAAACCTCATTTGCTTTTATGGAGGCAGAGAAAAAGGAAAGACTGTTGTCTGACCAGATTAAGAAGGTAGAGTGGAAGCTGGAACAGATGAGAGAGCGCGCCGCGGCGTATCAGAGCAGCCTAGAGGGATGTAAATTGCAGCTTGAGGAAAATCAGAGATTGTATCAACAGATTGAGGCGCTGATCCTTGCCGAGCAGACACTCAGAAGGGTGGCAGTTTCCATGCAGAATAGGATAAGCGAGCAGATGATAGACCACATGTCGCAGCTTCTCTCTGAGATAACGAGGGGAAGGTATCAGAAGATATTTTTTCAAGGAAATCGGGATATCTTTCTTTATGAAGCGGAAAGGAAAATCCCCTTGTATCAGTTGAGTCGAGGAACGGCGGAGCAGGTTTATCTCGCTCTGCGGATCGCGGCGGCGGATTGTGTGATGGGGTATCATACGTTTCCTCTGCTTCTGGATGAAACTTTTGTTTATTATGATGATGATCGGCTGAAGAATACGCTTGCTGCACTTGTAGGGCAAAAGAGGCAGATTTTTGTATTTACATGTCATCACAGAGAAGAGGAGTGTTTAAAGGAGATGGGACAAAACTGCCTGTTGCTGAAACTATAAAACGTGTCAGCAGCAGGCAGTTTTGTTTGCTTAGAGTTTTTGCTTATAATTGATGATACTTTTTAAGAATATTGTGAATTCTCCCAACGGGATCTAATAGCTCGCTGATGGAGGCATCATGGTTTAAGGTGTCGATAATTAGCGCGATGTATTTGCTCATGTCAACATTGATGTAATAAGGCTTTGTCAGTAATTCTGGCGTCTGGTAGATGAGGTTTGTGGTCAGAACCCGGTCAATAAGCCCTTTTTCATAATATTCGTCAAACTTTTCAAGTCCGTTTGTAAATAGACCGAAGGAGGAGGCGGCATATACTTTTCTCGCTTTTCTGCGCTTAAGTTCGGCGGCCACATCCAACATACTTTCCCCGGAGGAGATCATATCGTCAATAATCAGGCAGTCTTTGCCCTCCACGGAGGAACCCAAGAATTCATGGGCAACAATAGGATTTCTGCCATTGACAACTTGGGTGTAGTCGCGGCGCTTATAGAACATGCCCAGATCCAGCCCCAGCACGTTGGAATAGTAGACAGCGCGGGAGGTTCCGCCCTCGTCCGGGCTGATAATCATCATATGTTCGGAATCCATTTGGATATCTGGCTCTTCACGAAGCAGAGCCTTGATATATTGGTAGGCGGGCGTTACCGTTTCAAAGCCCTTGAGAGGGATCGCATTTTGCACACGGGGATCGTGGGCGTCAAAGGTTATAATATTTTCCACTCCCATATTGGTAAGCTCCTGAAGAGCAAGTGCACAGTCTAAGGATTCGCGTCCAGTGCGCTTGTGCTGGCGGCTTTCATATAAAAAGGGCATAATTACCGTGATGCGTCTAGCTTTTCCTCCCACAGCGGCGATGACACGCTTCAGATCCTGAAAATGGTCATCGGGGGACATGTGATTGGTGTAACCGCACAGGGAATAGGTCAGGCTGTAATTGGTGACATCCGTGATAATGTACAGATCGTCGCCGCGGACAGATTGTCCGATAATACCTTTTGCTTCGCCTGATCCAAATCTTGCGATCTTCGCGTCTACCATATAAGAATCCTTTAGATAACCATTAAAAGGAAGGGTAGCCGTGTGCTCATTTTCTCTTTGTTCTCTCCATGCCACAATATAGGAATCGATTTTGTCGCCCAGCTCTCTGCAGCTAGGAAGCGCAATGATTCCCAGAGGGCCTACAGGAATTGTGTTGAAATTTTTTGTTTCGCGTGTCATAACATTCTCCTTTTTCAGAATTGTGTTCGTTATATCATTCTATGACATGTTTTGTCAAGAGCGTTTTGGCTGTAGCTTTTTCTTGATTCGTATATCCTCCCCATAGAATTTCAAAAGAGTGAAATTGCTGGAAAGCCTCGAAAAGATTCGCTCAGAATAGACCTGATTGATCTTGTCCAGCGTTAAATTTGTGGAGATAAGAATGGATTTCTTCCGCATAAAGCGTTCATTTAAACAGTAAAACAGCTTTGAGTTTGTAAACGAATTGCTTAGCTCTGTCCCCAGATCATCGATAATGAGCAGATCGCAGCTAAGGATCAGTTGGAGCGTATCGTCCTCTGCGCCGGCGTCGTCCCCATTTTCGAAGGTATAGCGGGAAAAAATATCAAAAAGCTGGATGGCGGTCAGGTAGATAACAGAAAAAGCAGCGTTTAACAGCTCTTTTGCAATACAGTTGGACAGAAAAGTCTTGCCCACTCCTGTGCCTCCGTAAAATAAAAGGTTCTCGCCGCCTCCAAACTGCGCTACATATTGTCTGCATCGCGTATAGATCTCTTTCATGTTAGCGTAAGCCGTCTTTCCCGTAACAGGATTTTCCACCGTATTGTCATAGTAGTCGAAAGAAAAAGCATCAAAATTTTCTATCTCAAGGATCTCTTTTAGGTTGGATTGTGTGTAGAGCATATCAATCGCAGCCTGTCGAAAACAGTGGCATTTTTTATTGCCAATATAGCCCGTATCATGACAGTCCGGGCAGTCGCAGGGAAGGGTTAAGTAATCGCTTGGATAGCCGTGGCGAAGCAGCAGGATGGTACGCTCTTCAGCAAGATCGGACAACTGCTCTTTTAGGCGGGTGAGCGCATAGTCGTTGCCGCTTAGCAGCTCCTTTGCCTGTGCCACGGAAGCAGAGGCAATCTCGCGGCTGATCTCCTCGATGCGGGGAATCTGTTCGTAGATCCTCTGTGTCCTCTGGTTCAGCTCGCGCCTGTGTTTTAGTTGTTTTTGATTGTAGGAGCGGATGAGCAAATCATACTGTGAATTTCTAAGTGCCACAGAGGTACCTCCTTATCGGCCGAGAAGCTGTTTTTCCAGATCCTCGTACAAGTAACTTCTCGGTGTCATATTATTAAAACGGTTGCTGGGAGTGCGGGGCGCTTTTTCAGGCTTTGTCTCCTTAGAATCCCTGCGGAGCTGATCAACCCTCTGGATATCAGAGAGGTGATGAACACTTTTTTCCTGCCAGTGTGTCAGGATGGAATCGGCATATTCAAAGCTGGGCTGATGGATCGCCTGAATGGTGCGCCTGCATGCTTCAAGGATAATATCTAAGGAAAATCCCATGGAGCCGGTCCATTTCTTGATAAAGCCCGCCTCTGCGTCAGCCGGGTTCCGGTTGGATAAGCCAAATGCTTTCATCACGGCAAAGCAGTTTTTGTTATAGAGGGTAGATACTTCCTTTGCTCTCTCCACTGTATGGATGCCCTGTTTTGCCCATGATAGAGCGACGGCTTCTATGTAGCGCATACTTTTTTTATCACGCGAGACGCAATACTCAATTAGGTATTCAATCAGATCTGCAGGAAATCCTAGAGAATCATAAAAGTATAAGATCGTTGCAGTCTCTGTGGAGTTGAGTGTCCTGCCCAGATAGCGCTGAGCGACATACAATGCTTGGTTTACATCATCAAGCTTAATAAACTGATTCATCTGTGCCGCGGTATAGTGCGGCTTTTCAGGAGGAATATAGTCGCTGACGGTCGAGAGCACCATAGGTTCCGACGAAGTAGACAGCGACGCAGTAGGACCTTGGCGGGCAGCATCTTTTGAGGCAGAATCCACAGAGGAAATCTTGGCGGAGGAGGCTTTTGAGGGCGACACATCCAAAAGCGAGACTTCCTTGAGAATAGTTTCCTCAAAGCGAAGACGCAGCAGTCCTTCTTGTTCCCAATAGCGCATGGCGCGCATAATATCATTTTCCGTACAGGAAAGCCTGTCGGCAAGCAGGGAAACACTGAGGGAGTCCCCTGAGCGCAGAAGGCATAAATATACCTTTACGAATTCGCCATTTGCTCCCGGCATATAATGATCCAGAAAGTAATTAGGGACTTCCGTAAAGGTTTGGGCGGTATGAGTTAGGGTAAAGGTGCTCATAAGATCACATCCTTTTCTTCGTGGGGTAAAGGGTTGCCGGCTGTTCTTGTCTTCTATATGATAACACAAAAAAAAGAAATTGGATAGTGAGAATTTTCTGCCACCGTTTGTTGACAGGAATTGTGGATAATGTGGATAACATGTGAATGGTTGACGTTATTATTATGCTAAATAAGAAAAATAGCAGAAAATATGGAAGGTACGATCTAGTAGGGCGGGATTTTATGTAAATAAAAAATCCACATACTTCATCAACAAATTTTGTTGATAAATATGTGGATAATGTGGATAACTATTGCTTAAGAAGTGCTTCTCCAACATTTACAATGTCTCCAGCCCCCATAGTTATCAACAAATCACCGTTGATACAATTTTTTAAGATAAAATTTTCAATCTCCTCGAAAGTAGAAAAATAATGCGCATGTTTGCCGAGAAGGGCAAGCTCTTTCTGAAGATGAAGAGAGCTGATTCCAAGGGTGTCGGTCTCCCTCGCCGGGTAGATGTCTGCCAGCACAATCTCGTCAGAAAGAGAGAGAGCATCTGCAAATTCTTTGAGAAATGCTTTTGTCCTTGTATAAGTATGAGGTTGAAACACACACCAGATTCGATTATGTGGATAGTTCTTGGCGGCGGTTAAGGTTGCGCGTATTTCTTCGGGGTGATGGGCATAGTCGTCAACAATAGTAAACCCATTTACCTCTCCCTTTTTTTGAAAACGGCGCTCGGTTCCTTCATAGGAGGACATACCGGAGCAAATATCCGCCAGAGGAACCTGCATGGCATGAGCGGCTGCCACAGCAGCAAGAGAGTTGAGAATATTGTGCATACCAGCAACTTTAAGGGTAATAGAAGAAGCATATTGACCCTGAATATACAGATGATAGCTTGGATTGCCATAGGAATCATACGTAATGTCGGCAGCGGCATAATCAAATCGGCAGTCGGTATTCATAAGACCGAAGGTGACGACCCTGCAAGGAAGATGCCCTGTGATCTGCGACAGATCGGGTATCGTTCCATTGATAACCAGCGTACCATTTTCGGGTATATTTTCGGCATAGGTGCGGAAGGAGCGGCGAATATCCTGAATGTCATGAAAGAAATCCAGATGATCCTCAGCTATATTTAATATAATGCCGACAGTTGGCTTAAGCGAGAAAAAACTATTTGTGTATTCACACGCCTCCGCAATAAAATAATCAGGACCGCCCACATGGATATTAGAGCCAGTGCGCTTTAAGATGCCGCCGGCAGAGATGGTGGGATTAAGGCCGCTGTCCAGCAGGATCTCTGACAACATGGAGGTAGTGGTGGTTTTTCCATGTGTGCCGGCAACCCCTGCGGAGATGGAATAATTTGCCATAATCTGCCCAAGAAGCTGGGCGCGGGTAAGAAGCGGAAGCCCCTGTTTTACCGCCTCCTGATACTCAGGATTGTCTTCCTTCACAGCGGCAGTGTACACAACAAAAGCAGGAATCTCTTCCTGAAGATTTTCTGCACTTTGTCCATAATAAAGCTTTGCGCCAAGCTCACTGAGATGTCTAGTAAGAGCAGACTCATGAGCGTCGGACCCAGAGATAGCAAAACCTTCTTTCAGCAGGATCTCTGCAAGGCCACTCATACTAATTCCACCGATGCCAATAAAATGCACATGCTCAGGTGCTTCAAAATTAATTTTATACATACCAATCTCCATTCCTTTTTATTAATCTATGCATAACTAGGATGAGAGGATACCTATCCAACGGTGGTCGTTTATCTGCACCAGTTTGTATCTATCTATACTTAGTCTGCGTTAGTCTATACTAGTTTGTATCCGTCGGGGGCAGTCTGTACGTGGAGAACAGGAAGCTTATTCTACCACAATAGTGGCGGAATCTCCTTTTTTTGCCTGCTCAATCACGGCTCTGGACAGACGGTCAAAATTGTCTGCAGAATTGCTGGCCCCGCTGATCGTATCTACCTGATCGGGATTCTGTGTCTCGATAAGCTGTGCGACATAGTTTCGAGTATATTCATTTGGATAGGTACCATTGACCGTGTACATATTTTTCATATATGCATTATCCCATGCTTTAATATAACCGCTTGGATTTTTTGCATTGAATTCGGCATAGACAATCGTATCATTCTTAACCATAATACACAAGTATTCCTTCCAGCCATGCGAATACTCTGACATCTCAGCAGTATAAAAGCCATCCTTCATGCCGTTATTTTTGGAGCTGCATCCGCTAAGGCAGAGGATTAGAAGCATTATAAATAAAGTACAGATTAATTTTTTTCTCATTACGGAAGCCTCCTTTATATAGATTTTCTTAGCTTAACGCGGGACACCAGATTTTTCAGGTTCTCTGACTGGGCGAGGAAGTTGTCAGCCATATTATCAGTTTCCTTGGATAGATCCCGGTTCTCATCGGCAATACTCTTGATGGAGGAGAGCTGACTGACTACACCTTCCACGGCTGAGGTCTGTATCTGTACAGTGTTGGCAAGCTTATTAGAAAGATCAAAATACTGTTCTGTTACCTTTTGGATTTCTTGAAATGCCTGTGAGGTCTGTTGTGCAGTAGACAAGCCCTTTTGAATAATAGTAACAGAATTCTTGATGATATCAGCGGACTGGTTCAGTGCGTCGGACGTTTGATTAGACAGTAGCCCAATCTGGGAGGCAACGACGGCAAAGCCTTTTCCCGTCTCGCCTGCTCTTGACGCTTCGATGGAGGCATTTAGGGACAGAAGGTTTGTCTGTCTGGAAATATTTTCAATCATCAGGCTGATCTTGGAGATTTCTGTCACAGCAGAATGAATTTGTTCCATCGTGCTCAGCATACTGTTCATATAATGATTGCCCAGAGTAGCTTTTTCGCTGGCGTTTTTGGAACAGCTTTCAATCAGATTGGCATTTTCCTCGTTTTGTTTAATTGAGTTGGACATTTCTATCATATTATCATTTAATTCATGGAGCAAAGAATCCTGCTGAAGAGAACCACTATAAAGCTGTTTCGCACAATCAGATACATTAATAGAGGTTCTATTTACCTCAGACGAAGAATCGTTGATCTGCTGCATAGCATGATTCAGCGACAGCACGATATTGCTCAGGGAATCTTGTATGGAAGAAAAATCGCCATGAAAATCCTCTGGGATCTGGACCGTATAATCACCGGCGGACAATGCGCCAAGACAGGTTTCAATACTTCTTATGTAATGGTTTAAGCTGCTGATTGTCTTCGCCAGAGCCTCTGTCAAGATTACTGTCTCATCCTTACTCTTAGATTGGATAACCTCTGTCGTCAAATCGCCGTCAGCCAGTGCTTGCAGTCTGTGAGTTGCAAGGGAGAGCGAAGAAGAGATCCGATTGGCGAGGGGGACAATCACAACCGCAGCAATAAACAGCAGCACAAGGGCAAGAAGAACAGAAAGCACGGTGGAAAAAACGACAGAATCCATAAACTCTCTCTGTGGCGCATAGATAAGCAAAGCCCAGTTTGTTCCCGGTATGGGTGCATAGCCGGTATAATGGCGGCCACCCTCCAGAAGCATAATAGCAGAACCAGTCTGATAAGCAAGGAGTTTATCAAAACTTTCTTTATTAGTAGAAGAAGGATACAGGTCATAAATATTCTGGTGGCTAACGATAGTATCAAGGCTGCGATCGCCGATAACAAAGCCTTCTTCATTGAGAATACAAGCGCTTCCCGTATCACCTAAGATCAGCATACTTATAATATCATTTAACAGATCATATTTATAGCTGCCAATCAAATAACCGATCGTTTCCCCTTCTGCCGTCAGTGGAGTCCCCACGCAAAGCTGCAGGATATTGTTAGCATAATAAGGCTCACCGATCACAATGCTGCCTGTCTCTGTTAAATATGAATAATATGCAGTATCAGAGATAGAGGCAGGAGATATATCATCTCCATACAGTTTCTGTCCAGAGAGATCATAAGCAGACAGCCATACAAATTCAATCTCAAGCTTTTCCTCAAGAAGGCGAGTTGCCTTATCACTGTCACTCTTGGAGGCATCTGTCAGAACGGATTCAGAAGAGAGGCGATACATGCGCTCTGTGAGAAGATGGAGGTTAGAGCTAATACTTTGAGCTGCGATCCGAGCGGTGATCTGCATATTGTCGAGCAAAACAGAATTCGTAGAGCGGATGCTTCCGGCAGACATAATAGCAGTTACAAGTAACGTCAGTAAAATTGCGACTGACATGACATAGAAAATAATTTTTCCTTTAATGTTGTGGAACCTTTTCATGATAGATAAAACACTCCTTCAAAGACTATAGCAATAATTTGTTATCTATTTTATCATATAAAAAAAACAATTCAATAGGCTTTTTATAGAATACGGCTTATGAGATAAGTTATTTGTCTTAAAAGAAGGATAAGTTTTTGTAAAAGTTATTTACATAGTCATTTTTGAGAAAGGTCCGCACAGAGAATTGTCTATAGTCCTCCGTCACCCCGCTCTCGCTTAGTGAAAAACGTAGCGGACGCTAAACTCGTGAAAGACCTCGTTAAGCGCCGACGTTTTTCAATAGGTGCCTTGAGGACTATAGACAATTCTCTGCGCTATGTTCTCGATTATGCTAGACACACTGATTTTTCTTTCCTCCGAAGTTGAAATAATGTGGGCGCAATCCCATTAGCTTTAGATGATGGGTTAAGCCCACAA
>CAMWWW010000046.1 GCA_947178015.1 uncultured Clostridia bacterium | reverse complement strand
ATAGGCGATTCTCTGCGCGGACCTTTCTCGAAAATGATTATACAAGTAACTTTTACAAAAAACTATGGTTATTTCAAAAAGCTATAGAGGACTGTAAGATATCAATATTTTAGAAATCTTTCATCCTTCTTTCTTGACAGTTTATATACCGATTGGTATAATGGCAATATATGGTGGATACCATCCCATATTAGATGCAGGGTAGTATCTGCACAATCCCAGCACGTTTGGAAAGGAAGCGGATCAGATGGACAACCGGAAGATAATACTCCAGTGTGCGCTGGAGCTTTTTTATAAGAGAGGCTATGATGCCACGAGTGTGCAGGAGATTGTGGAGAAGGCAGGCATCACAAAGCCCACGATGTACTATTATTTTAAGAGTAAGCTAGGGCTTTTGGAGGCGTTGATTCAGGAGAAGGGCGAGCCTTTGCTTCAGGCAGTCTGCGAGGTGCCAATGCGATTAGAGAGCTTTGAAGGACAGCTATATGAGCTGGCAAGGCTTTATATGAGCTTTTGCAGAAGAGAGCGTCATTTTTATTTTTTTATGCTGGGACAGATGTATTCCCCGCCAGAAAATGAGGCTCATAAGGCAACGGCGCCTTTTATTCGAAAGCAATATGCGTTAATAACAGATACGTTTCAGCGAGCAGAAGGTTATCTCGGAAATATGAACGGCAGACAGGAACAGTTTGCAATTGGATTTCTTGGAACGATTAACTGCTATATGATGGTATATAATGAAAAGAGTATGGAGAATATGTTAAGAGATGAGAATATCCATGCAGTGGTGCATCAGTTTCTGCATGGAATTTATTCATAAGGAAGGAGAGAGTACTATGGGAAACTGGTATGAGGAGGCGGTGTTTTATCACATCTATCCACTTGGACTTACGGGGGCGCCAAGAGAAAATAATAAGGAAGCAGGAGACGGCTTTGAGAAACTGAAACTATGGATACCACATATGAAGGAGATGGGGTTTACCGCACTTTATATCGGGCCATTATTTGAGTCCTCCACACATGGATACGATACCAAGGATTATCGACAGGTGGATGTGCGTCTGGGGAAAAATGAGGACTTTAAGGAGTTTGTCGCACTTTGCCATGACGCAGGGATTCGCGTAGTGGTGGATGGGGTGTTTAACCATACAGGAAGAGAATTTTTTGCTTTTCAGGACATTCAGGCGAACAGAGAAAATTCGCGCTATAAGGATTGGTACAAGGGTATTAATTTCTGGGGAAATACCCGCTATAATGATGGATTTGGCTATGAGGCGTGGAGAAATTGTTTTGAGCTTGTTAATTTAAATCTCTGGAATCAGGAAGTTAAGAATTATCTATTTGATGTGATTCGTTTTTGGATAGATGAATTTGATATTGACGGAATTCGGTTAGATTGTGCAGATTGTCTGGATTTTGAATTTATGAAGCAGATGCGCCGCATAACGACAGAGAAAAAAGCGGATTTCTGGCTGATGGGCGAGGTGATCCATGGGGATTATTCCCGCTGGGCAAACGATGAGATCCTTCATTCGGTGACAAATTATGAGCTTCATAAGGGCTTGTATTCGGGACATAACGATTATAATTATTTTGAGATTGCGCATACTGTCAGAAGATTGTCTGACGCAAATGGGGGACTCTGTAAGGGCAGAAAGCTTTACAGTTTTACAGATAATCATGATGTGGAGCGTTTGATGAGCAAGCTGGTGAGAAAAGAGGATTATTATCCTGTGCAGATGCTGCTTTATACACTTCCGGGTATCCCATCTATCTATTATGGTTCTGAGTGGGGCATTGAGGGCCGAAAAAATAATGGAGACGATGGCCCGCTAAGACCTGCCATTGATATCACAAAGAAAGACGAGATGGAAAATGAGTATTCCCGCTATATTGCAAAGCTGGGTGAGATTCACAAAGAAAATCCTGAGCTTTCTTATGGAATGTACAGAGAGCTTATGTTGAAGAACCGACAGTATGTATTTGGGAGATTTCTGGATAACAGCATGGTAATGATTGCGGTGAATAATGATGAGGAGCCGGCAAGTGTGGAGGCTTCCGCAGGATTTCCGGCAGGCAGGGCAGTGGATTTGTTTACTGGAGAGGATATTCCAGTTGGGGATAATGGCAGAGTGAGTCTTGTTATTCCTGCGCACAGAGGCTGCATGGTACGAATTGAAAAAAAGTAATCAGTAAAGGAGTGTTTTACAGAGATGGAGACAGGGTTTATTACAGAAGTGGATCGCTATTTATTCGGAGAGGGCACACACTATGAGATCTATAAAAAACTAGGAGCACATTTGACCGAATATGAGGGGGAGAAAGGTGTTTACTTTGCTGTGTGGGCGCCCAATGCCAGAAATGTCAGTGTGGTGGGAGATTTTAATGGATGGATGGGGTATAACCATAACATGACGCGCCTTGGAACCTCTGGTATCTATGAGCTTTTTGTGCCGGGGCTTACGGCGGGCGAGCTTTATAAGTTTGCGATTGTCACACCATCGGGGCAGACGATTATGAAAGCAGATCCGTTTGGAAATTATTCGGAGATGCGCCCTAATACGGCATCGATTGTGACAGATATAACAGGTTTTGAGTGGACGGATAAAAGCTGGGAGCATCGTTCCAATCCGATGGCTATCTATGAGGTACATATCGGTTCATGGAAGAAGACGGCTGATGTGGAGGCAGGAGGTTTTTACAATTATGTAGATATGGCGCATGAGCTGGGCGCTTATGTGAAGGAGATGGGTTATACACATGTAGAGCTGATGGGTATAGCAGAGCATCCATTTGACGGTTCATGGGGATATCAGGTGACAGGTTATTTTGCACCAACCTCCCGCTATGGAACGCCGAAGGATTTTATGTATTTTGTGAATTATATGCATAGTATGGGAATCGGTGTAATTCTTGACTGGGTTCCTGCGCATTTTCCAAGAGACAGCCATGGTCTTGCAAATTTTGATGGCACTTGTGTTTATGAATATGCTGATTCAAGAAAAGGAGAACATCCTGACTGGGGCACTAAGATATTTGACTATGCAAAGCATGAGGTGTCAAATTTCTTGATCGCCAATGCATTATATTGGCTGAAGGAATTTCATGTGGATGGTCTGCGAGTGGATGCGGTGGCATCTATGTTATATCTGGATTATGGCAAAACGCCGGGCAACTGGGTGCCAAATCAATATGGCGGACATGAGAATCTGGAGGCGATTGAGTTTTTCCGGCATCTGAATTCTGTAATTGCCAGACAGGTGCCCAATGCGATTGTGATCGCAGAGGAATCAACCGCATGGCCAAATGTTACCAAAACCCCAGAGGACGGAGGTCTTGGTTTTGTCTATAAATGGAATATGGGCTGGATGAATGATTTTCTGGAGTATGTGAAAACTGATTCTCTGTATAAGAAATTTAGCCATAATAAGATGACCTTCAGCATGACATATGCGTTCAGTGAAAAATATATTCTGGTATTGTCGCATGATGAGGTGGTGCATCTGAAATGTTCTATGTTAGAGAAGATGCCGGGGTATTTTGAAGATAAATTTGAAAATCTAAAGACCGCATACACCTTTATGTTCGGACATCCGGGAAAGAAATTATTGTTTATGGGGCAGGAGTTTGGACAGCTTAGAGAGTGGAGTGAAGAGCGTTCTCTGGATTGGTTTTTATTGCAGGAGAAGGAACATAAAAATCTTCAGGAGTATGTGAAGAGACTTCTGCATTTATATACTTCGCATCCAGCAATGACGGAGCTTGATGAGAGCTGGGAGGGATTTGAGTGGATGAACTGTGAGGATGGAGACAGAAGTACCTTCAGCTTTGTCAGAAAGGATAAAGCAGGAAAAAGATGTCTTTTGTTTGTCATGAATTTCACTCCGATGCTATGGGAACGGTACCGTGTTGGAGTACAGTCAAAGACAGGCTGCAAGGTGTTGCTTGACAGCTACAAGGATAGTTTTGAGACGACCGCGGGCCGCGTGCTTAAGACAGAGGAGATTCCTTGCGATAATCAGGATTATTCCATAGAGTTTGATTTGAAACCAATGCAGTCTTTGATTATGGAATTTACGATGACGGAGAAGAAAGTAAAGGTTGAGGATAAAGAGAATCAGGACGAGAAGGAAAAGTCTCCGAGAACCACAGATGAGAAAAGGACCACGGAAAAGAAGGTAGAGAAGAAATCTGAGAAAGTTGAGAAAAAGACAGAGAAGGCAGCAAATAATAAGAAAACAAGCTCTGTGAGTTAAGAAAATGGTCACTTTGGCCGATGTATAACATATATGCCAGATAGGGTTGCAAGAATTATAGATACTGGCAGAAAGGCTGGGAGAATGTTATGCAGGTACAGGCGTCAGGAGTGACAGAAAAAATGCGCGTGACGGCCTTTTTGGATGGAAGGATATCAGAAGAGGAAAAAAGCGCGGAGATAGAAAAAGTAAGGGAGAAGCCGCAGGGGCACAGCGGCGTCAGGAAGACAGGGGTGGAGAAATCCATCGGGCTGTATCAGGGCGAAACGGCTGTGCAGGATGCGGCTTCTAAGCGTGCGACGGAGATCAAGGAAAAGCTGATGAAGCTTGTGAATAAGACCTCCGGCATGGAATTATTTGGAATGAAGCAGGAGGGCTATAGCCTTAATGCGGCCGATGTAGAGAAGATAGAGACGGTGATTGACCAGATACAGGTAAAGCTGGCGGCGTACTGTGATTCCTATGTTCCGCCGCTTCAGGTGGACAGCGACGCGGCGGAGGAGATTCTGGGAGATGCTGCTCTGGCGGGCAATATTACACAGAAATTTCATGAGTATGGAGTCGTGCCTACGGAGGACAATATAAAAGAAGCGGGAGAGGCCATCACGATGGCACAGGCGGTTGAAACACCGTCCCGGACGGAGGCGGGTTTTATGGCGGCTTCTGGTATGGAACCTACCATTGAGAATTTATATCGGACAGAACATATGCCAGTTCCAGAGCAGGGAAGTGAGCCTTTATCGGAGAAAGATTGGGAACAGCTCAAATCACAGGCAGAAAAACTTCTTACAGAAGCAGGATTAGAACCTAACGAGGATAATTTAGATACTGCCAGATGGATGATTGAACAGGGAATTCCTATGACCAAGGAAATGCTTTGTGCATTTTCGAATATTTTAACCGTGGACGGCGAGATGAGCACAGATGAGATTGTGAATACCATAGCACAGGCCATGGCAAAGGGCAAGGAAGCAAGAGAGGCGCTGCTCACAGGAGAAGGCTATACGAAGGAGAGAGTGGATGCTGTTTTCGATAAGGCAAGGAAGGAAGCTGCTGAGAATTTAGGAAATGAGACAGATTTTGGCATCGAGGAGCTGACGAAACGGCGTCGTCTGGAAGAAATTCGTCTGATGATGACTACAGAAGCAGGATTTGCCTTGTTAAAAAAGGGAATTGAGATCGATACACTTTCTCTGAGCGAGTTGGTGGATGCATTAAAAGAGCAGGAACAGGAATATTATAAAGCTTTGTATCAATATGATGGGTTGGAGGCTTCTGCCGAGAAATTGACAGAGGTGCAAGATGTCAGCCATATGATGGAGGAATTAAAGGAGTTACCTTCTTACGTAGTCGGCATGATGTACCAAAGTGAGCAGGATGTGACAGCAGCAGCCACATATGAAGCAGGGCTGCCGCTTAAGGCAGCGTTGGATGCGGCGCACACGGCATATGATGCGTTGATGACAGCTCCCGATCGAGAGTATGGAGACAGCCTTACAAAAGCATTTGGCAATATCGATGATCTGCTCGCTGACATGGACAGAGAGACGACACCAGAAAACCGCCGTGTGATCAAGATCCTTGCCTATAATCAGATGGAACTGAATGATCAGAATATGGATGCTGTTGCAGAGCTTGATAGACAGTATCAATATCTTCTCAAAAATCTGACGCCACGTGTTACGATGCATATGATAGAGAAGCATATTAATCCGCTTCAGACAGAAATCCATGAGCTGAATGATCAGATAGAGGCGATAAAAGCAGAGATTGGACCAGAGAAGGACGAGACGTATAGTGAATTTTTGTGGAAGCTTGAGAAACAGACCGATCTGTCAAAGGAAGATCGTGATGCATACATTGGACTATACCGGCTGTTAAATCAGGTTGACAGAGCTGGGGAGGCTGCGATCGGTGCGCTGGTAAACCAAAATCAAGATGTGACGCTGGATAATCTGTTATCAGCCGTGCGATCACGCAGAGCACGAGGGATCAATGTTTCGGTAAACGACGATTTCGGATTTTTGACAGATTTAATACCGAAGGGAGTTTCGATCTCAGAGCAGTTAAAAGGTTTTATGGAGACGATGCAGCAGGACAATGGAGCATACGAGGAAGAGCAGAAGCGGCAGATGCAGAATCTTGCAAAAGAAGCAGAGACCGTGAAGCTGCTCGCGCAGACGGAGGAGCCGGTCAGCCTTGATAATTTGCAGGCTGCGCATCATTTGGTTTATGAGGAGATGTCCTTTTTACAAAGAGTGCAAAGTCTGGGAAGAAAACAAGAGCAGCAGGAAAAGGGCTGGCAGGAGCGCTTAGAGAGCAAAGAAGCGATGCAGGAAGGCTATAAGGAGCTTGAAACCACTGCCAAAGAGCTTATCACAGAGGCAATGGATAACACAGAAAATGGAAGAGAGACGATAGAAGATCTGCGTCTTTTGTGCCGTACAGTAGCTTTGGCAGGAAGACTTGCCTCCTTTGAGGACTATCATATGCCAGTGGAGATAGAGGGGGAAACCTGTGCTGTTCATGTGCGTTTGATACATAATGCAGACGAGGCGGGCAGAGCAGAAGTATCTATGGAGATACCAAATCAGGGAAAACTGCGCGCAGATTTCCGGCTTGGAGAGGAAAGTACCACAGCTTTTCTTATGGCAGATTCGCCGGAGCTTCTGGAATTTACAAAAAAGGCTGGTCAGGAATTTGCCGAATCCATAGCAGATCTGGGATTTCCGGCATTGGAGCTTGCCTACGCGGACGGAGAAAAACTTCCACCCGTGACGGATGATAAAACGAACAATACGGCAGACACTTCGAAGCTGTATCAGATCACAAAGGAATTTATCACGGCAGTTGTTAAGTCCCAGAAGGGAAATGCCGATAAAAATATATAACAATAAAATGTATGCCATAACGCGGCGGTCGGTACGGAGACTGACAGGAGGCAAACGGATTTGCAGATGTCGCAGCACACAGGCGGAAAGGATTAGCAGATGAGAATTAATACAAATATATCGGCGATTATCGCAAATAGCCACCTGCAAAGAAATGATGATCTGGTGAGCCAGTCCTTGGAGAGACTTTCTTCAGGCTATAAACTGAATCGTTCTTCCGACGATTCAGCGGGAATGGCGATTTCCTCCAAGATGCGCACACAGATCAAAGGCTTAAATCAGGCCAATCAAAACGCTTCAGATGGCGTATCGCTGGTGCAGACAGCAGAGGGCGCATTGAATGAGGTGGAGGCTATGCTTCAGAGAATGAGGCAGCTTGCGGTACAGGGAGCAAACGGAACAAACAGCTACAGCGAGCGTAAAGCTATTACGGAGGAGATCGATGCCCTTCGAGAAGAGATTGAGCGTATTGCGCAGACAACAGAATTTAATAAGCAGACTTTGCTTGACGGCTCACAGGAGAGAAGACGTTATACAGATGTAACAGGCGTAAAGGTGACATCCTTGTCCGATAATGTAAAAGCAGGCTTTTACGCAATCTCCGTATCTGCCTTTGCGACACCGGCAACAGCGACGCTAACATTCGGAAAGGCGGACACAGATACCGTTGGGGTAAAAGGACGATTGGAGATCAATGGATACGATATTCTTGTGGAGGCATCCGATACAATTGCAGATGTAAAAGGCAAGATTATGGGCGCGATGGATAAAGTGAATCTAGTCGCTTCCGACGCAAGTAATGCAACCACAAATGCGCTGAGTTTGACTACCTATGAATACGGCAGAGATGCTGTTGTAACTTGTGTTTGCAGCTCTTATGAATTAAACGATGCCTTGGGATTAGGATTTGTGCCTAGAGAAGCAGAACTTAGTTTTAATTACAAAGACGACGGGGATACATTGCCGGCAGGAAATATTACAATCACGGATGCAAAAAATAATACAGCGACCATTGCAGTAACAGGTACAGAAAGTTTAGCTGATATAAAGGCAGCGATAAAAGATGCGGTGGTGAACAATAAGCTAAATATAGACGTATCGAATTATGCAGGCGGAATTAAATTGACGACAAAAGATTTTGGTGCAGGCGCTACAGTAAAAATCAGCGCGGATAATACTGCTTTGCAGGAGGCACTTGGAATTAAAACGCAGGTCAATGAGCTAAAGTCGATAGGAAAGGATATGGAAGCTTCAATTGCCGGAAAAAATATGCCGGGCAAAAGTGAATTTACCAACACTTCTGTTCTGACCTGCCGCGGAAACAAAGCTCTTATCCGAGATAATCATGGCTTTGAGATGGAGATCACCGTTGAGAAAGATCAGATGATTCAGCAGGATATTGATAAGATTGATCCAACAGCGAACCCCAAGAAGGAGTTGAGAATTACAACTGAGGTAAAGGATCTTGGCATGATGACGCTTCATGTAGGGGCGAATGAAGGACAGATTATTGATGTCAATATTCCTGAGGTAAGTCTTAAGAGCCTTGGCATTGATTTGATGAATACCAGCACAGAGGATGGCTGCGGCAAGGCGCTTACCGCTCTGGATGGAGCGATTGATAAGATCTCCTCCATTCGTGCGAGCTTAGGTGCTTATCAGAACCGTCTAGAATCAACGATCAACAATCTAAGCTCTTCAGAGGAAAACTTAACTGCTGCGATCTCTCGTATCGAGGATACCGACATGGCGACAGAAATGACAGAATTTACAAAGCTTCAGGTATTGACACAGGCATCTACTGCGATGGTTGCACAGGCAAATGAGCGACCTCAGACAGTATTGCAATTATTATCATAAAAGAGTTGAGATCTGCGAAGGTGGGTGAAAGCTGATATGACAAAGGAAGAGATTCAGGAATATAGTCTCCGCATTACGCAGGGAAATCGGTCGGATCTGGTGGTGGTGACATATGATATTATATTAAAATACCTTAAAGACGCCAGAGCAGAATATCAATCCGGTGAGAAGGAGCAGTTTGTGCTTTCTATAAAGAAGGCAAATGACCTTATAGCAGAACTGATGAGAGCATTGGACTTACAATATCCCATGTCAAGAAATTTAATGAGCATCTATCAGTTTGTCCAGAAAAAGCTTTTACAGGCACAGTTTCAGAAGGACCCTTCCAGTCTGGAAGGGTTGGATCGGATACTAAGTGAGCTGAGAGAGGCATTTGTAGAAGTTGCCCGCCAAGATAAAAGCGAGCCAATCACAGGCGGCAGAGGGCAAGTATATGCAGGGCTTACCTATGGGAAGGGAAGCCTGATAGAATCATATGAACCAAATCCCGGATTCAGAGCCTAAACAGGCTCTGAATCCGGTTTTGTAATACAAGATATTAAGGTATGCGGGTCTCGCTTTACATATATTTTTCCGCTTAATTATGGTGTGGGCTTGAACGGAGGTGTTACAATGAATCAAACATATGATATGTTTAATGAAATTCTGGTAAAGCTGTTTCGGGATATTATGGATATCGAAGGAAAAGCGATTATTACAGAAGAATTTCAGGATATTTCTAACAACGATATGCATATTATAGAAGCGATTGGAATGAATGAAAAGAAAAATATGTCAACCGTGGCAAAAGCATTGTCCGTGACAATCGGAACATTGACGATTGCGATTAACAGTCTAGTAAAAAAAGGGTATGTAAATCGTGTCCGCAGTGAACAGGACAGGCGGGTTGTATATATTTCATTAACACCAAAGGGAGAAAAAGCATACAAACACCATGAAGAATTTCACAGACAAATGATATTGGCAACAATTGACGGATTGTCAGAAGAAGAAACACGAGTGCTTGTAAAAGCATTGTCAAATCTAAATGATTTTTTTCGCAACATGACAAGTGGACGAGATGTTACATTTCATGAAAATCTACTTATGTGAGATAAAGAATAGAAGAGTAAAAAAATTTTGCCCTTCCTATCCGGCCGACGTCCAGACAGATCGGTTTGCCTTCCACATACAACCTACAGATTTACCAAACAAGAGAGGAGAGTTTCACTCTCCGTAATCAATTCTTGATAATATTAATGCAACAAGAACAAGTATAATCAATGTGATGATTGCTGCTATGGTAGAACTGTATTTCATAGTTGGAAACTGATTGTATTTCAATATATAAGTTACAAAAGCATTTGGCAGATTTACAAAATAGGACACGATTAAGTTATTTCCTGAAAGCTTGTATGCAATCGCAAATCCAAGACCTACACCGAATAACAAAAGAATATCCCCCAAAGTACGAAAGCCGGGATAACCAAAATGATAAAGAGAAAACATTAACCCAGAAACTATAATTGCAGGCAACCAGCCAAATTGTTGTTCAAATTTGCTTTGCACAAAGCCACGAAAGAAAAATTCCTCAAAAAAAGTAGTCATAATAAGCGGCACAATACCCATCGGCAATAAGCTCCAAGGTATTGGTTCACCCATAACTATCTTTGGAATAAGCTGCCCGCCGACTGAAAATGCAGCAAAGCAAACGAAAACAATAAATTGCCTAATACCCAGTTTTTTTATACCGACAGAAGCTGGCAACGCTTTTTCTTTGTGCAAATAAAATAGCGGAATAAAAAAACTGAATAACAATCCATACAGGAGATTATAAAAAAGAAAATACCATACAGGTGTCGGACGGAGGTTGGCTAATGCAATACAAATTATCAGCATAATTTCTATGCCAACAGAAAACAAAAATAATTTTTTAACAGTAAATTTTCTATTTTTCATAGTGAAATATCCTCCTCTGATTTATTCCGTTTGGTTCATTTCAAGCAGTTTGGTTGTTTCAGCCTATTCTGTTTTTGCAAGGTCTGTCATATGCTCAACTATTACAAGGTGTGAAAATAGTATAAGTTTTTGTAATAGTTACTTG
Organism: uncultured Clostridia bacterium; assembly: GCA_947178015.1. GTDB lineage: Bacteria > Bacillota > Clostridia > Lachnospirales > Lachnospiraceae > RGIG8607. The sequence goes on along the minus strand of CAMWWW010000046.1, from coordinate 52 downwards.
CATAATCATTTTCGAGAATGGTCCGCATAGCCAGCGCAGCTATTTCCTCCGT
>CAMWWW010000045.1 GCA_947178015.1 uncultured Clostridia bacterium | reverse complement strand
TTTATTACTATTTTACCATAAGATGTTGATTTCTTCCACCTCGATTTCACCTCTTCTAGCAAGAAGTCTCCCATTTCTTAAGTGGTGGGAATATATTTATCCTTGTATCACTCTCACATGATATGCTTCCCACGGAGCCGGAATCTCCAGCTTATCTATCATTCTTTCTAGCACATTTTCTGGAATATACCGCTCTCTTTTCTGATTTCTCTGATACAGCTCCTTATATGCTGCCTCCACATAGATAATCTGCACTCGCGCTCCATAACCGGCAAATAATCCTACCAGTTTCTGTCTCGTTTCTTGGATTAGATTGGTTCCGTTCCAGATAAATGGCTCCTTTTTTCGAAGCAGATTTTTTGCTCGCTCCATGGCAATCTGCACCACCTTGTCGCTCTTTTTGGATGGTGAAATTCCATATTCCTCGCGGATCTCATCCAGCGAGATCACCGCCCGACCTTCTCCGTGCTTGGCAATCCAAGTATCTTTGCCGGCAAGTGGCAGCCCTGACATCAATAGAACCTCAAATTCTGTTTGGTCAAATAACTCTGCTCCCTGCCATAAATCTGGTCTTCTAAAGTATTGAAATTTTGTATATGGTCCCGAAAAAGGATATGGATTCTCCCATATTCCCAATTCTTTCGCATAGTCCGCAAATAATTCCACATGCTCCAAAAGCCGATCCTTGCTGACCCCTTTTCTTCCCTTTGCATCTGCCCTTGAAAGTAGATATAACCTATGTAATGGTATGCTCTCCGCTGCCTTTATCATATCAAATTCTGGTCTGCGCTTGGAAAAAAGCCATACAGGCAGCCCGTGATAACGTATCAGCTTTGCCGTTATCTCCCTCTCTTCCCACAACAGTCCAAGCGTGTCATTATTTCGGTATGCATATCTTCGAAATTCCTGCTCACCGACCATGGCATGTTTTGGAGAGGTCCAGACTCCATCTTGTAATTTCGTACAAATTGCTTTGCCAATATCATGAAACATTGCTGCTAGAAATAAAAGTTCCTGCTGTCTGTCTTCCAGCTCTTGCCAATCTGGATGCAGCATCAACTTCTGACACACCAGACTGGTGTGCTGGTATACATCTCCCTCTGCATGGTATTCTGGATTTTGCAAAACCCCTTTTAGCCTGTTAAGCTCTGGATAGATTTCGCTAAGTTTTTCAAATGAAAAACCACTGTCCCTAATTTCCTTAAGAATTCCTCTGCTTTTTTCTTGCATCATCCTTTTTCTCCTCCACCATCCGGTGATTCTATCTAGTCGGCGTCTCCATTCCCATAAAACAGATCGATTCCTTCTGCTAGGCGATTGGCGACAATCGGTCTGCTCGCCCAGTGACTTTCTGAATCCAGTATGGTATTTAAAAAAGAACCTCTCACAAGCTTTAAGCGATCGATTACGTAATCGCCCTCCTCCACTTTAATGTAGATCCCCTCCATCGTCCCAGTGAGATCCGTCTGTTGTATGGTAAGCTCTGGATTTACCCCGCTTTTTTGACACTGTTTTATCAGACTCTGTTTTGGCTCCTCAGATATAAAAAGACTTGGTCCCAACCATTTTTGTATCTCTCTCAGATTGTGATAATAGCCTTCTGTCAGCACCCGAACCGAGTGGATAAAAGGAGCTTCCTGCAACATTTCCTGCCGTTTCTTTGTGGAAAAAAATCTTTCCTCCACTTTGTCAAAAATATCAAACTCCATAAAATAATGGGGCAGCTTGTCATAAAATACCGTATGCTTCGCATACAGCCATTCTCCATACATTACATATCTTTCGCCCAGAAGCTGCCAGAGCTGCTCTTCAAAACAGCCCGCCCACAGCTTAAACAAATCAAATTGCCTCTCTCCATAGCCTCCATTTAGAAAATGCCCTCTGCTCTGCAAATACAGTTTCCTGTCTGCTCCAAAGCTAATACCACAATTTGCTCCATCAACCTTTTCCTCTAAAACCAGAAACCTTCCTTCAAGCTCTGAAAATCTTACATTTTTGAGATCCTCATCCCCTGCCTGCTTTCTGGACCCCTCCAGATGTCGGGTTCGCGGATATTTATAAATTTGCTCCATATCCTTTCTGCCTCCCTGCGCATAAAAAAGCTGTGAGGAAATATTCTCTCACAGCGCACATTTTCTTTTAACTATGCGGACTGAAACCGAACCTCCTCCGCAGCCTGCATCAGCGGAATTCTCCACCGTGCAAGCAGGTTTTCGCAGACACAGAAACCGTATGTTAGCCATCCAAAACCTTGAACCTTATCCTATAACAAAAAATAACGGAAAACGATAACGGCAACTTTAAACCTGCAAAAAAGGAGTCTCTTACGATCTTATGCCTTCCGGGATGTGACTATAGCGCAATCTCCATTGTTTTTGTATTATTTACCACATCCAGTGCTGTCTGTGCTTTTGAAAGCTCATCTGCCACCGCTGAACATTCCTTCTCAACGACACTGATATCATAATTTGCATAACTATAATCAATTACATTCGAGGAAGCTCTGCCAAAGCCGTCTGCATCCTCGCGCTGCTTTGGAAGCCGATCCTTCATCATCGAAAGCTTTCTTTTTCTCGCTGTAAGTTGTGGTATATAGATCAGCATCTGGTCAATGGTCATATCAAAACCATCTACCATCTGCTGGATATTAAAAGTGTTGATCGCGTGCTTGACCACTCTAATCTTTCTATCAAGCTCGATAAGCGCCTCCTGCGTGCCCTCATAATCGTATGCTGGCCTTACCGACTCTATATCCTCGCCCACTGCTGCCACAAAAATATTGCTCTTTTCTTCCTTCAGCTCAAGTGCTGTCTTCTCTTCATTTAACTTTCGAAGCAGCTTTGCGGCTTCCGCAGATGTATATTTCATGTTCTTCCCCTCCATTCCTATCTACAACATTGAGAAGCGATCGATCTACACCTCATCAATGGCCTTTCCTATATCATGCCTCATATATTTATTTGCAAAGGATATCCACTCTGTAGCAGCATAAGCATTGGCTCTTGCCTGTTTTAAGTCCTCTCCCTTTGCTGTCACGCCAAGCACTCTTCCGCCGTTTGTCACAATATCCCCGTCTCGAAACGCTGTCCCGGCATGAAAAACATAATAGTCCTCCTTCGCGTCAAAGGCATCCAGCCCCTTGATCGGAAAGCCCTTCTCATAATGCTCCGGGTATCCATCGGAAGCCAGCACCACACAAACTGCGGCATTGTCCTCGAACTGTAAATCAATGCGATCCAACGTCCCCTCTATACATGCCTCAAATACATCCACAATATCATTCTTCATCCTTGGCAGCACCACCTGTGTCTCTGGATCGCCAAAGCGCGCATTGTATTCCAGAACCTTTGGTCCTTCCTCCGTCAGCATTAAACCGAAGAAGATCACTCCTTTAAACTCTCTGCCCTCCGCTCTCATTGCATCCACAGTGGGCTGATAAATATATTTTTTACAATATGCATCGATCTCTGTTGTATAAAAGGGGCTTGGAGAAAAGGTTCCCATCCCGCCAGTATTTAAACCCTGATCGTTATCTTTCGCGCGCTTGTGATCCTGCGCAGAACTCATAATCTTGATGGTCTTCCCATCCACAAAAGACAGTACAGAAACCTCACGCCCAAGCAAAAATTCCTCTATTACCAAACGATTGCCCGCTGAGCCAAACTGCTTATCTAGCATAATGGATTTAACGCCTGCTTCTGCTTCCTCCCGTGTGTTGCAGATTAACACACCTTTTCCAAGCGCCAGTCCATCCGCTTTTAGCACAATAGGAAGTTTTGCTGTTTTTATGTATGCGAGCGCCTCCTCGGCATTATCAAAGTTTTCATAGGCCGCTGTCGGAATATGATATTTCTTCATAAAATCCTTGGAAAATGCTTTGGAGCCCTCCAAGATCGCCGCCGCCTTCCTTGGTCCAAATGTACGTATTCCCGCTGCCTCAAAAGCGTCCACCGCCCCCGCAACCAGCGGATCGTCCGGTGCCACCACAGCCAGCTCCACCTGTTTTTCCTTTGCAAATTGGATCAGGCGATCCCACTCCATCACGCCGATATCCACACATTCTGCGTATTTCGCAATCCCTGCATTGCCTGGTGCGCAATAAAGCTTATCCACGCGGCTGCTCTGTGCAAGCTTCCATATTATAGCATGTTCTCTTCCGCCGCCGCCTACCACTAAAACCCTCATGCTGTCCTCCTAATCAAGCAAAAGCTTTCCATTTGCTATTTTATCGATTGCCTCCGGCAAGATTTTCCATTCTGCCTGTTCCATCACTCTCTGCTGGAGAATTTTCGGCGTATCGCCTTCCTCAACGCAGACCGCCTTTTGAAGTAAGATCCTTCCCGCATCAATCCCTCCATCAACCACATGCACCGTGGCGCCTGTCACCTTTACACCTCTTTGCAGCACCGCCTCATGTACCTTAAGCCCATAGTAGCCCACACCACAAAAAGATGGAATAAGCGATGGATGAATATTAATAATACGATTTTGATATTCTTTTACTATCTTTTCAGGAAGGTTTACCAAAAAACCGGCCAGAACCACAATATCCGGCTGAAAGGACTTCACCCTCTCAAGCAGCGCGTCATAAAATTGCTCTCTGTCCTCATAATCCTTCGGAGATACACAGACAGCCGGAATACCATGATCTGCCGCGCGCTCCAGCGCATAAGCATTTTTATTATTGCTTATCACACCCACAATCTGTGTATTCGTGATGGCGCCATCCGCAATTCCATCCATAATTGCTTGAAGATTTGTGCCGCCCCCGGACACACAAACACAGATCTTTAGCATATTGTCACTCCTTTTTCACCCTCAACTGCTTCGCCGAATACAAATGCATCCTCGCCAGCTTCATGGATCGCCGCGATCGCCTTATCCACATCCGCGGGGGCGACACCTATCACCATTCCGACCCCCATATTAAAGGTATTGTACATCATATGCTCGGCAATATCTCCATCCTTGGAAAGCATCCGAAAGATTGGAGGAATCTCATAGCTGTTCTTTTTTACCTTAGCATGAACATTCTCAGGAAGCATCCTTGGAATGTTTTCATAGAAGCCTCCTCCTGTAATATGGCTGCACGCCTTAATCGTCACGCCGGCTTCCTTCACCTTCCTTAACGCCTTTACATAGATCTTTGTCGGGGCGATCAATGCTTCTCCCAACGTTGTTCCCAGAGAATCATAATGCATATTTAACGCTGTCTCCGTCATGGTAAACACCTTGCGCACCAGAGAAAAGCCATTGCTATGTACACCGGAGGATTTTATGGCTATCAGTGCGTCGCCTGCCCTCAGATCCTTCCCTGTAATCAGATCCTTCTCATCCACAATTCCCACTGCAAAGCCGGCAAGATCATACTCATCTACGGGGTAAAAGCCCGGCATCTCCGCCGTCTCCCCTCCAATTAAAGCCGCACCCGCCTGACTGCATCCATTTGCCACGCCGCTCACAATTGTCGCAATCTTTTCTGGCTCATTTTTGCCGCACGCAATATAATCCAAGAAAAACAACGGCTCACCGCCTGCACATGCAATATCATTCACACACATTGCCACGCAATCAATCCCTATGGTATCGTGCTTATCCATCAAAAAAGCCAGCTTCAACTTTGTGCCAACGCCGTCTGTTCCTGATACCAGTGTTGGCTTCTCCATGTTTTTAAATGATTCCAGTGAAAATGCACCAGAAAAACCTCCAATTCCTCCAAGCACTTCTGGCCTCATTGTCTTCTGTACATGCTTCTTCATCAGCTCGACTGCCTTATAGCCAGCCTCAATATCTACTCCTGCCTTCTTGTAATCCATTCTGTCCTCCCTCTGTGCTATAGCTGCTTTAAATATTCCTTATATCCAATGTTTTCCAGCTTCTCCTTCTTCGCCATCACGCCATCCTTCAGTCCTGCTGAATAAGCCTTCAGCTTCTCCAAAAGCTCCCCATCGGATGTAGCAAGAATCTTTGCCGCTAAAAGACCCGCATTGGCAGCCCCATCAATCGCCACAGTCGCCACAGGAATCCCCGACGGCATCTGCACGATAGAATACAAAGAATCTACACCGCTCAAGGTCTTAGTATGGATCGGCACGCCGATCACCGGAAGCGGGCAGAGTGACGCCAGCATACCCGGAAGATGCGCCGCACCGCCTGCACCCGCAATCATAACCTGATATGTCTTCTCAGCATTTTTGGCATATTCAAAAAATACGTCCGGCATACGATGCGCTGAAATAACCGTCACATCATAGCCAACTCCCAGTTTATCCAAAATCTCACACGCCTTACTCATAATGGGAAGATCTGAATCACTCCCCATAACAATCCCCACTCTTGCCATTTTCCCATCCTCTCTTTCTCCTACTGTATTATCTATTCGTAAACTACCCATTGTCGAAAACCAATGCTCTTCTTACTTCAACACTCTCGTAACTTACTAGCTCCACAAACCTAAATTCAGGCCGTCCCTGCCCTATTCAAATGCGCGATTTAAGAACTCCGTTCCCGGAAGAACAAATCGACCATCTTGAATGATTACTGTCTTTTTCCCGTCTGCACCATGACAGGCAATCTCCGCAATCTCATTATATGGAATAGTGATATCCGTATGGCAGTTAAAATAGGCCTTTAACGGGTCTGTGTGCCGCAGCAGAGAATACTCATTCTCTTTTGCAATAATCTCCTTGCCATCAGGATTGTACACCGGAACTTCCTCCGATCGGCTATAGCAAGTATCCCCCACAGCAAAATGAGGCCCCATCTTCTCCACAATCAAGATTGGCAATTTTTTCATAATATCATATTTCTGCGCCATCACATAGGCGGTCGTATTTGTTCCTATCGCAAATTCTCCCATAGGAAGCGTCTCCCGGTTCTGCATAATATTTTCTCGGAAATACGCCTGATTTTTCTCCTCATTCTCAAAGTTTTCGCAAGTGTAGGAACGGATCATGCCATCCACAAAAGTAAGCTTCAGCTTTTTAAATGAGAGATCTCTCAAAAACACCTCACTCACATACAATGTACCGTTCGTTCCCTTTAGCTTTGGCGAGGTAAATACCTCACCCACAGGAATATTTACATCCGCCACACAATTCTCAAACTTTGTCTCCTTCTCTGGATTCGACAATTCAACAAGCTGCACCGTAAGATCGGTACAGTTTTCTCCTGCGCCCAGAATGGTCACATACTCCGCCTGATCCAACGCGTCAATCAAACACTGCTGCACCATCTTATACTGATTATAATCCAGTGTGTTAAGCCGCACTGTCTCCTCAAAAATCTTCTCAAAATCCGCGCCAATCTCAGGAATCGGAAACGCGATAATAGTAAAACTCGTCTCCTCCTCCTTTATAAACTGATTTTGAAGCTCCGACGCTTCATTTAAATAAGAAATCATCAACTTCTGCTGCTTCTGGCTAAGAACACACGCCTCTGGCTTTGTCTCCGGCATAAACGGTTCCTCACCAAATACCTCAAGAACAGCCGGCCCCGCATATTCCGACGCCTCCACTCTATATTTCACGTACACTGCCCTTGCAATCGAAAGCTTTCTCTCATAAAATGCCTTGTCAAAATATAATGCTTCGTCAAAACGATGATCATAATCATATTGCCTATTTACTGGAGTTGCCGTATATCCACTTCTAACACTGCGCCGCCTTAAAACGCTGTGAAGCGGATAGCGGAGGATCACTGGCTCTAGCCCAAGACGCCGAAATCCTTCTATCGCAGCTCGCATAATACGCTCAAAGCCTATCTCATAACGAAGCAGAACCGTTTTCTTTTTCTCCAATGATTTTCGCGCAAGCTCAAAGCCTTTTCTGTAGCCCTCCACATAAACAGCCGCAATCTGTTCAATCTTTTCCTCAGAAAGAGAATTCAAAAACTCCGCCGTTCTTTTTTCATTGTCCGAAATATACTCTCCATAATAAAATAGATACCGAATATCGGACAGATCGCTCTCCATAATCATTTCCTTTGCAAAAGAAAAGGACGGATCAAAGGTCTCCCTAAGCCTGTCTGCATAAAATACATCACAATAATCACTCATATACCAGTAGACGGCATCTCTCACTTCCTTGCCATCCGGTGTTTCTTCAAATAAATTATACAGCTCAATAAAAAGCTCCGCTCCCACCGTAATATAATGCAACCGATGCTCAAACGCATCCGCAATCATAGAGCGAAGTTCTGTGTAAACCACGCACAGAAGCTGTCCAAACTCCTCGCCAAGCTGCTCCGATGCATAGGCGGGATTTGCATAGCTCTCTTTATATGCCTCCGGCAGCAGATCCTGATACAGCGTATGATTATATTCCGAAAGCTCATCAAACGATAACCGCTCAAATTCCCCTCGTTCGATGTCTTCTAAAAGCTTCTTCACCATCAAAATATAGCCTGCCGTGCGCTTAAAATAATCCTGATATATTGCAGCACATGCAGGATCTCTATCAATCTGCTCCATGCGCTCCATCGCCAGCGCAAAACGTTCCTCTACCTTTTCATTCTCCAGCTCCCAAAGCTGTCTAAATCTTCCATTCTTCAACAAAACCAAAGTCTTTCTCCTTTTCCGCCAGCCTACAAACCAATCAAAAACACCAGCCCCATCCCAACAAACATCACTGCACTCATAATTGTGCCAATCCACGAAAACAGGAAAAATATCTCCTCTTCCTTAAAGCTGTTCACTCCAAAATATAAACCAAGCCCAGACAAAAACAGAGTGACAAGCCCCAAAAAACCAATTTCCCTACCGCCGTCTCCTCTTGCCATATAAGAGCGAAAAACCGCCACACAAAAAAAGATAACCGCCAATACTGCAAGCACAGTGGAAGCAATTCCTCCCGCAGACTGGCTTTTATCCGTAAACTTGTATTTATGCCTGCTTAAGCTTTTATGCTCCTTCACGCTTATCCTTCCTCCTAAACAACACATAGACCAGATATCCCGCTATTCCACCCAGTGTATTTAACAAAAGATCATCGACATCAAAGCTGCCAACCTTAAATACAAGCTGTATTGTCTCCACCAGCAGGCTAAAGAGCAGACTAAAAAGCAGTACAGGGAATATCCCCGGAAATACTCTGCGGGACATACCCTGAATCCGCTTAAAAAGGACTGGCAGATAAAATCCAAATGGCATAAATGCAATTACATTCCCTGCTATATTATAAAACACCGCCTTAAATCCAAGAGTGTGACGATTTTTAATAAACCGCTCAATCTCCTTAAACAACACCAAGTTATAGCGATATTCCCGTGAGCACTCTGTCCTTCCAAACATCTCTGCAAAAAACAAAAAATAACAAAGCGCCATTAGATACAGCACAAATACCAAAACATGCCAATATTTCCCTTTTTCCGCGTTCACTGCCATATCCTTTCTATCATAGCCAGAGCATACTATCCTCATCAAAACATAATTCTGGACTTCTGCTTAAGAAGCACGGCTCCCGTCACAATAGAAAGTATGCCCGTCACAATTCCGCTTACCAGAATAATCGTTCCCAAAGCAATACTCCCTGCCCCTGCTATGCCTAAAATCTTATATGTCTTTTCTCCCATTATACCAAACCTTTCCCAATCTTACTCTGCCACGCTTTCAAAAAATGGTTTTATTTTGCACCATACTTTTCATAGTATGCATCCAGCCCTGCTTTTATCTTATCATCAATTATAATCTTTCCGTTATAAGGCTTATTATACAAAAATTCAACGACTTCCTCCATAGTGACAATCGCTGCCGTCTTCATATTATAATTCGTGCTGATCTCAGAAAGTGCGCTCTTCTCCCCATGTCCCCGCTCCATACGGTCCACAGAAACCACCAGACCAACCACATTCACCTTCCCCTGACCCATTATAATAGGAAGCGTTTCCTGAATGGAAGTCCCCGCCGTCGTCACATCCTCGATAATAATCACTCTATCACCATCTGTAATCGGGCTGCCAAGCAAAATTCCCGCATCCCCGTGATCCTTTACCTCTTTCCTGTTTGCACAGTACTTAACCTCCGCACCATAAAGTTCATCAATCTTCATGGAAGTCGCTACAGAAAGCGGAATTCCCTTGTACGCCGGCCCAAATAAAATATCAAAGTCCAGACCAAACCTGTCATGGATCGCTCTAGCATAAAATTCTCCCAGTCTGCGGAGCTGCGCGCCTGTGCGATAAAATCCGGTGTTCACAAAAAACGGGGTCTTTCTGCCGCTCTTGGTAACAAAATCCCCAAACTTCAGCACGCCACTGTCAACCATAAAACCAATAAAATCCTGCTTGTACTGTTCCATACTCTTATCTCCTTCACTTTTCAAGGCATCTAAGCCATAGTATTTTCTCAAAAAGCCTCAGACATACTTCCATCTTTCTACATTCTACCATATTCACAGTTCCTTTTCAATCAATAGTTGGAAGGAAAACCTTATCTATCAGAAAAAAGTGCAAAGCCTCAAACTCAATTTGAGACCTCACACTTTTTCTTTTACTGTATTTCCTCCAATATTTTCGAAATATCTGTAATGCTGTCCATAACGGCTGTCTGCACTGCGAGCAGCTCCTCAGCCGAAAGCGGCTCACCATCCAGACCCATAATCAAACTATCAAAATACTTATCCAGAGCGTCCACCAATCCATTCAAACCCGCAACCAGCTTCTTGTGAGTGTCCGCATACTCCTTAGGAGGATTCTCAATCGCCGCGACCTCGCCAAATCCCTTCGTGATCTCGCGCATCTCCTCCACGCCTGCCTTAGCAGTCTCTGTATCCATGGTCATAGCATTTCCAGCCCACTCTGTCATAGCATTAAAGAATTCCTCCGAGACAGTATTTAACTTATTTACCTCTTCTATGTACTCCTTCTTGCTCAAATTCTTGGAACCACACGCTCCCAGAACACAGACTGCCAACAAAGCAACTACAACCAAAGCAAAAAATCTTTTTCTTGAATTCCCTTTCACAACCATAGTCCCCTTTCCTAAATCTTATCGCCCTTAATTATATCCACTCTCTCAATACCTGTCAATGTGATTTATGATACATATCACGACAAACGAATGAATAAACAGTTTGTAAAATGAGGGTTTGAAAATAGAATTTGTTTTGTCATTTTCGGCTGAGGCCCGCGCAGAGAATCGCCTATAGTCCTCCGTCACCCCGCTCTCGCTT
>CAMWWW010000044.1 GCA_947178015.1 uncultured Clostridia bacterium | reverse complement strand
CATAACCAGCCCTGCTATTTCATCTGTCGACAGAATATACTCCACAAAATCAGGAAGCTTCTCCTTTTTTTCCTCCGCCATTGCCTCCCACTTTCTCCTAATCTCGCCAAGCAGCTCATCCTCCGTATAGATCTGATATTTCTGAACACGCAGCAGCTTTGCGGATGCCTCCAGCACAGCGAGATACAGCTCTTGATACCCCCAGCTTTTCTCCAGTTTTAGCTCTTGCGCAATCGCCGGGAGAAGCTTTTCTAAAATATCTCGATAAGACGACGCTCCATTCTCCAATTCGATTCCATATTGCGCAAGAAATCTTTGGCTCTCAGCCGCTGGAATCAGAAAGCGGAACAGACATTCCTGCTCTCCAAGCTTACTGTCTATATAATATATTCTTCCCTTTAACCCATACAGCACACGAATTGCATCATAATAGCCGATGGTCATGTTTTTTCGACTTCTCTTGCTGTCAAATTCAAGGATGCTGCCCAGCTCTACACGAGGCGCTATCTCTGTGACGGTCACTCCTTCTGGCAGCTTAACTTTCTTTTCTAAACCAATTCCATAGATGCGGATCGATATAATATCGGTATAGCCGCGGTTTACCAGTGAATCAACGGGAACATTATTAAACATACCGGCATCTATCAGTCTGCTGCCGTTGATCTTCTCTTTTTTAAACACTGGAAAATACGCGCTGGCAAGCACCATATCTGCAAGCTGTCCATCCGGCACCTCCTTCGCCTCCACATCAAGCTCTCGAAGCCCTGTCACCGAAAAGACCTGAAAGAAAAAATCAACGCCCCCATAACGAATCTTATCTTCCTCTATATGCCCTGCAATCAACTCTCGAAGCGGCGTCACATCAATGCCTCCATTTGAGAGATAACGCAGAGAATTCTTAATTACCTCCGCCTGACTCATTTTCTTAAAGTCACGCTTGATAATGCCCTCCATAAATTCATCCTCTACGGACATCACCTGTGAATATGAGATGTTTTCCCACACTTCTTCTGCTTTTTCCAGATCTCCCATACACACCAACGCGCCATTCAATGCTCCCACAGAGGTTCCAGAAACGCCCCTAATTTGTACCCCTGCCTCCATAAGCGCTCTCCACGCACCAATCTGATAAGCTCCTCTGGCTCCACCACCTTCTAAAACTAGGCCATACTCTTTCGATGTATCGAACTTCAGCTCCACATATCCGCCCTCCAATCCCAACCCATATACCTATTTGATACCAGTTATTGTACTCTATTTCCTGATGCTTTGCAAGCATCTTAAAAGCGGCAGAAAAATTCTGCCGCCCTTGCTTCATTTCATGTCTATTTTGCAACTCTAACCTTATTCTATGTTTATCGCTTATCTTTTATAAAAGCAATGATTTCCTATTATTGTATAAGAAGAATAAGAACCATAATTTGCCCAGCCCACGCCGATAAAATTTCGGTAATCTCCGATATTATTCACTCCATTTAATGCTTCTACGGCTGCTTGCAAACATTCATCATTGGGTCCTTTTGCAAGACGATTTGCCAATGCTCCTGTATTCGCTCCTGTAAATTGCCCCTTCGCATAGATAACCTCTGATATCGTATTGCCATATCCGCATTTTAGCCGGTTCAGAACAACATTCGCCACTGCAAGCTTACCCTCATATGGCTCTGCTCCTGCCTCCATATGCACAAGACATGCCAACAGATACGTATCATCATAGCTGGCGCTGTAGCCCTCCGTAACCACCGTGTCGACTGGCTGACTGTTTGCAAGACGCTCTGCTGCTCTTGCCTTGGCTTCTTCCTGCGCCTGTGCCTGTTCTGCCGCTTTTCTTGCCGCTTCCTCCTGCGCCTTGCGAATTTGCTCCTGCTCCTCCTCTATCGAGATCGCTTCTCCCAGCAAAAAATCGACGCTGACATAATCGGCAGACATATACGCTGTTATATTCTCAGAATAGCGGATTCCAACCCAGCCCTCTGCCTCCTCTGCAACCTCATATTGCTCGCCTTGACCGGCTATATTGAGGACATCGGCATCCATTCCCGGATTTTCCCGCACATTGATTCCATTCTCAAGCACGGTCGCTATCATTCTACCATCCTGTCTGGCTAGCTCCTCTGCTTCTTTTCCTGTCACAATATACTCATTATTTACATAACCCTCTACCGTGCCGGAACTGATTTTCGTCCATTCTCCGTTCTGCTCAACAATCTTCGCCATAGCGCCCACATACAGCTTTCCAAGAACCGCTGCCTCTGTAGATGGCTCCGCACGAATGTTCAGATAGACATCGACAACTGGAAGCACATAACCATCAAACTCAGATGGCTCCACCGTTGTCTCAGGCTCCGTCTCCTCAGGAATAGTTTCCGCCGGAACGGTTTCCTCCGGCAAAGGTTCTGTCTGTGCCTCTGTCTCAGATTCTGTATTCTGATACTCCTCAACCTCTGCAGATACCTCTAAGATCACCACCGGAATATCTGCTGCTCTGGCAAGTGTTAAGATAGGGCCAGCCTCATGCTGCTCCATATCCGCGGACATGCTCTGCTCCGTTGCCATAGCTTGGTTCGTATCCTTATTTGGCTGTTCATCTTTAAGCGAAATCAGGCCTGTTACCACAACCGCTGCCATCGTGCATGCCGTGCCGATAACCGCAGCCCTATACGGCTTTAACATATGAAACCTCCAACCTTGCAAATACTGCAACAAATTTGATATATTACAAACTTATTAACTGTGACAAGGATATTTTAACAAATTCTTTAAAATTTGTCAAGTATATGTAAAAGCTAGCGTGTATTTGAAATTACAGAACAGCCCACACCATTTGTAAAACCGCACAAATATGCCTTCTTCCAGATATGGCACCGTTTCTATTGTCACCTTCTCTGCCGATACACCTCATACATCAATATGGATGCCGCCACCGCTACATTTAGCGATTCTACCTTTCCTAACATTGGTATCTTCACCCATCTATCCGCCATCTTTGCTGTCTCTTTTGTAAGCCCTTTCGACTCATTTCCGAACAATATCGCTGTACTGCCGGTGTAGTCTGCTTTGTCATAGTCATATTCTCCCTGTAAATGCGCCGCATATATCTTACAGCTTTCCTTGATTTTTTGTATTGTTTTGTGCAGATCCTCCGTGTAGACAAAGGGAACTCTGTACACGGAACCCATGGTAGAGCGTATGACTTTGGGATTATACAGATCGACACATCCCCTGCTCAGCACCACGCCTGTCACCCCAGCGCCCTCCCCGGTGCGGAACATCGTCCCAAGATTTCCCGGATCTTGGACATCCTCAAGAATCAAGATATGACTTTTTGGCACAGCAAGAAGCCCCTCAAGGGTACTGTGCCGCTGGCGCACTACGGCAAGCACCCCCTGAGGAGTCTGTGTATCACTCATCTCACGGAATACCCGTTCGCTTACCAGCTCATAATTTTTGCCCTTAAGAAGCATCTTGTGCTGCTCTATATGAAATTCTTCGGAGATATACAGCTCCTTTAGATACCCTTCTGGCACCTCGGAGACCATCTTGGGTCCCTCCACCAAAAAAACATCCTGTTCTCTGCGAAGCTTTCCTTTTTTCCTCAAAGCGATAATATTCTTCACAGATGGATTATTGACGCTTGTAATCATCAGCCCCCCAATATCTTGCTTACATTAAACTGATATTCTGAGATATCCTTCTTCATAGCAAGCGCCTCGTTAATATCGAAATCAACGTATTTTCCGCCTGCGTAGGCGACAATTCTCTTGCTCTTTCCCTCGCACAGCAGATCCACCGCATAACTTCCCATAATGGATGCATACACGCGATCCTTGCAGGTTGGACTTCCGCCCCTCTGAATATGTCCAAGGATAGTCGCTCTGGTCTCCACACCTGTCGCAGCTTCAATTCTTCTTGCCATGCTCGCAGAATGTCCAATTCCCTCCGCATTTATAATAATATGATGCTTCTTTCCATTCTTTCTGTTTCTGATAATATTGTTGATCAACGCCTGCTCGTCATTGTCATAACGCTCCGGCAGCAAAATATCCTCCGCGCCGTTGGCAATGCCGCACCATAGTGCAATATATCCCGCATGTCTGCCCATAACCTCGATAATGCTGCATCTCTCATGGGAGGTGGAGGTATCTCTGACTTTGTCGATCGCCTGCATTGCTGTGTTTACTGCTGTGTCAAAGCCTATGGTGTAATCTGTGCAGGCGATATCCAGATCGATTGTTCCCGGAATTCCGATGGTATTAATTCCTAGATTAGCAAGGCGCTGTGCACCGCGGAACGATCCGTCACCGCCAATGACAACCAGTCCATCGATCCCATGCTTGCGACAAATCTCTGCGCCCTTTTTCTGCCCTTCCTCCGTTTTAAACTCCATGCTGCGCGCTGTGCCGAGAATCGTGCCGCCTCTCTGGATAATGCTGGATACACCGATCTTTTCCATATCCTCAATCTCTTCATTCAGCAGGCCCTGATATCCCTTCATAACGCCCCTTACCTGCTTTCCGCGCGCCAAGGCCGTGCGCACCACCGCTCGGATCGCCGCGTTCATGCCCGGAGCATCGCCTCCGCTTGTCAGTACACCTATTGTTTTTATCTCTTTTGCCATAACGGACTCCTCCCATTCCCTGTCTGCTACTTTGCCAATCCACCGGAGGGCAGATATGTCCCTCCAACGTATCCAGCACTATTCTAATTCATTTTGGAAATGTTTTCAATACCTTTATCAAGAACCTTCACATTATTTTCTCCAAATTCTTGATACAGCCTCTCCAGCAGCTCTCTATTTATCTTCACATTTTGACTCGGCGGAAGAATCTTTTTTGCCTTCTCCTTCGCAAGAAAAATGCCCACGGAATCCTTTCCATCCGAATCCCTTGTAAGCTCGCTCAAGACCTGATTTCTTTTTTTATATTCATCCATGCAGGAGAATTGCACCCAGAGCTGCCGCGGCACCTCCTCAAAGGCAACAATCTTTTCACAGATAAGCTTTCCTATCTCCTCCTCATCCACAGATACTCTCCCGCGGATAAACACCTTGTTCTCCTCTGTAAGCTTGTCCTTGTTTTTCTCATAGTCGCGCGGAAAGATAGTCACTTCCACGGAACCAACCAGATCCTCAAGTGTGATAAAAGCCATCATCTTATTGGTCTTGGTGGTCTTTACCTTCTTCGAGGTGATCATGCCGCCAACCCACACTTGCTGTCCATCGTGCACCTTGCTCTCCTGCGTCTCCTCATCCACAATAAAATCTGAGGTCATCGCCGTTATATTCTTTCTCCAAAAGCTCTCATACTCCTCCAACGGATGCCCGCTAATATAAAAGCCTAGAACCTCTTTTTCATACGCAAGAAGCAGCTCCTTTTTATATTCTCCTACCTCTGGTATTTTTATCTCATAATTTTGTTTTTCTTCCTCCGGCACAAAATCAAATAGACTCATCTGCCCAGCCACTGATTTTTTCTTTTTCTCGCTGACCTGCTCTATTATCGCAGCATATACGCTTACATATTGCTTTCTGGTCGCTCCCATGCTGTCAAATGCGCCTGCTTTAATCAGATTTTCCACCGTGCGGCGGTTAATGTCCTTGCCGCTCATGCGCTCAATAAAATCCTCAAGGCTTTTATATCTTCCGCGCGCCTCTCGCTCCTTGACAATTGACTCTACCACCGTCTTTCCGACACTCTTTACCGCATTAAGCCCATAGCGGATCGCCCCGCCCGACACGGAGAACTCACTTACGCTCTCATTGATATCCGGCGGAAGAATGGAAATCTCCATCTGCCTGCAAGTAAGAACATATTCGGATATCTTATTGGCATTGTCTATCACGGAGGTCATAAGCGCCGCCATAAATTCCACTGGGTAATAATATTTCAGATATGCGGTCTGATAAGATACAACCGCGTAGGCAGCCGCGTGGGATTTATTAAAGGCATATTTCGCAAAATCAATCATCTCATCATATATTTTATTCGCCGTCTTTTCATCAATGCCGTTTGCTATACAGCCCGGCACATTTTCCTCCTGATTGCCGTACACAAAATTCTTTCTCTCGCGCTCCATCACAGCCGTCTTTTTCTTTGACATCGCCTTGCGCACCTCATCGCTGCGCGACATCGTATAGCCAGCCAGATCACGTACAATCTGCATAACCTGCTCCTGATAGACAATACAGCCATAAGTCGGTTTCAGTATTGGCTCAAGCTGCGGGCAGTCATATTTTACTAATTCAGGATGATTTTTTCCCTTCAGATACTGCGGGATAAAATCCATCGGTCCCGGACGATACAGAGAGATGCCGGCGATGATATCCTCCAAGCTCTGTGGCTTTAACTCTCGAATAAATCCCTTCATGCCGCCACTTTCAAGCTGAAATACACCATCCGTTCTTCCTGTTCCAAGTGAAGTCAGAACCTGCGGATCATTATAATCCACCGTCATCATATCCAGCTCAATATTTTGGCTCTTTTTCAGGAGATTTACCACATCGCGGATTACCGTAAGCGTCCGAAGTCCCAAGAAGTCCATTTTCAGAAGCCCCAAATTTTCCAGCGTCGTCATGGTAAACTGCGTCGTGATGGAACCGTCGGAGGCGCGGGAGAGCGGCACGTACTCATCCACGGATTTCTGGCTGATCACCACGCCAGCCGCATGCATGGAGGTATGTCTTGGAAGACCCTCAAGGCGCTTTGCCATATCAATCAGATATTTCACCTCCGGCTGCTCTTCATATGCTCTGCGCAGCTCAGGATTAATCTCCATCGCTCTGTCAATTGTGATGTTCAGCTCATCCTTTGGTATCATCTTCGCGATATTATCCACCGCCGCATAAGGCATATCAAGCACGCGCCCCACATCTCGGATCACACCTCTCGCCGCCAGAGTACCAAAAGTAACAATCTGAACCACGCGATCCTTTCCGTACTTTCTCACCACATAATCAATGACCTCCTGCCGTCTCTCATAGCAGAAGTCCACGTCAATATCCGGCATGGACACTCTCTCAGGATTCAAAAAGCGCTCAAATACCAGCCCATATCGAATAGGGTCAATATCCGTAATCTCCAGCGTGTAGGCGACGATACTCCCCGCAGCAGATCCGCGCCCCGGTCCCACGGCAATCCCATTCTCTTTGGCAAAATGAATAAAGTCCCACACAATTAAAAAATAATCCACGTATCCCATTGTCTGGATTACACTTAATTCATACGTAAGTTGATCCTGAATTTCCTTGCCGCCATTCGGATACCGGCGCTCAAGCCCATCAAAGCACAGCTTATTTAGGTATTCCCAAGAGGTAAAGCCGTCCGGCACATCATATTTCGGAAGCTTTGTCACGCCAAATTCAATTTCCACATTGCAGCGTTCCGCTATTTTATGTGTATTTTCTATCGCCTCTTTTGCGTATGGAAATAACTTCTCCATCTCCTCCTGCGATTTTATATAATACTGCCCGCCTTCATAGCGCATGCGGTTTTCATCGCTGACATGCTTTCCTGTCTGGATACAAAGCAGAATATCATGTGCCTCCACATCACTGTCGTAGGTATAATGAGAATCATTGGTAGCCACCAGATCGATCCCGGTGTCCCGGCTTAAGCGCAAAAGCTGCTGATTCACGATCTTCTGTGCCGCAATTCCATGATCCTGAAGCTCCAGAAAGAAATTTCCCTTGCCAAATATTTTCTCATATCGAAGCGCGGCATTTTTTCCCTCCTCGTACATCCCCCGCTCCAGATACCTTGGTATCTCTCCTGCAAGACAGGCGCTCAAAGCAATAAGCCCCTCGTGATAGGTTTCCAGCACCTCATAATCCACGCGAGGCTTATAGTAAAAGCCCTCCACAAATCCCTTCGACACCAGCTTCATCAGATTTGCATAACCTATATTGTTCTCTGCCAAAAGTACCAAATGATAGTATCGGTCCTCGCCGCCGTTTATCTCCTTGTCAAAACGGGAACCGGGAGCCACATAGACCTCGCAGCCGATAATGGGCTTAATATCTCTCGCCTTACAGGCTCGGTAAAAATCTATTACCCCATACATTACGCCGTGATCCGTGATCGCGACACTATCCATTTGAAGCTCCTTCACCCTATCCGCCAGCTCCTCTATCTTGCTGGAACCGTCCAACAGGCTATATTCTGTATGCACATGCAGATGTGTAAATGCCATCCTTCGTTACTCCTTTTTCTCCTGTCTGCTTCTCTCTCTTTCATTCCTGAGAGATTCCGCAATTCCACTTAGTTTTCTCAGTCTGTGATTCACGCCAGATTTCCCTACGGGTGGATGCAGCATCGCTCCCAGCTCCTTCAGCGTTGCCTCCGGCTGTTCAAGACGTTTGCCGGCAATCTCTGAGAGCCCCTCTGAAAGCGCTCCAAGGCCTATGGTATCTCTGATATATTGAATATCCTCTATCTGTCGAACCGCCGCCGAAACAGTCTTATGAATATTTGCCGTCTCACAGTTGACCCTGCGGTTTACAGAATTTCTCATATCCTTGAGAATCCGCACATTTTCCAGATTCATCAGCGCTACATGCGCCTCCATAACATTTAAGATATCCACAATCTGTGCGCCTTCTTTAATGTACACGATAAAATATTTCTTCCGCCTGATAATCTTTGCTTCTATCGAGAAAACGGCGATAATCTCCCGAAGCTGCTCTGCCTTCTCCATCGTCGCGCACACGATCTCAAAATGATATGCCTTTTCCGGATCGCTGATAGAACCTGTGGCGAGAAATGCTCCCCGAATAAAAGCTCGCTTGCAGCAGGACTGCTGCACAACAAGATTTCCCACCACAGACAGATTCTCCCCTATCTCCTGATGCTCATCTATCAGCCTGACCGCCTGTAAAATTCGTATTGCATCCTCATGATTTCCAACTGTCACTGTATAAAGTTTGCTCTTCTTAAAATATACATTCTGCTTAATAGAAATCTCTGTATCGGCATGAAAGGTATTCTTAAGCAGCGTAAAATACTTTCTCGCCACCGCAATATTTTCGGTATGAATTTTTATGCAATATCTGTCCTCGCTGGATATCAGAATCCTGCCGCACAGACTGATAATCGCCGCAGCCTCTGCTATCTGACAGTGCCTTGCCTGTGAAAGCTGACGAGATAGTTCATCCTTAACCTCACTGGAAAACGACATAATAAAGCCTCCATGATCCACTAGCCTTCTACTTTAGTGCCTTGCGCTTTGCATCTTTCTCAATATCCCGATGCTCAATCTTAACTCCATATCCAGCCCCTTCGACCGCAAGCCTTCGGTACAATTCATTTGCCAAAGTGACAGAGCGGTGCTTTCCTCCAGTACAGCCAATCGCTATCACAAGCTGATTTTTTCCCTCCAAAATATAATTGGGAATTAGAAACTTAAGCATATCTTCCAGCTTATCCACAAAAATATGAGCTGGCTCAAAGCCCATCACATAGTCTTGAATCTCCTTATCATTTCCCGTCTTAAAGCGCAGCTCCTCGATATAATAAGGATTGGGAAGAAAACGCACATCAAACGCCAGATCGGCGTCCTGCGGTATTCCATATTTAAAACCGAAAGAGAGCACCGTAATAAATAGATTCTTAAAACTCTCATCCTGTATAAAAATTTTTTCTATCTCAAGCTTCAGCTCCCTCGTCAGAAGCTGGCTGGTGTCCAAAATATAATCCGCCTGTCTTTTCAGAAATTCAACCCGCTCTCTCTCCGTTGCAAGTCCTCTGTTAATTCTTCCATCCACAGACAAAGGATGACTTCGTCTGGTCTCCTTATAGCGCTTAATCAGAACATCATCCATGGCGTCCAAAAACAGAATCTCATAATTATAGCTCTTCGCCGTCATCTCCTCAAGAACCTGCTTAAGCCCTTCTTCAAGAGCCTGTCCGCTTCTGATGTCAATTCCCAGAGCCGCCTTTGTGATCTCTTGATTTTGGGTAAATATCAGATCGGCAAACTTAGACACCAGCGCAATTGGAAGATTATCCACACAAAAAAAGCCTGCATCCTCAAGCACCCTGAGCGCCGTACTTTTTCCCGCGCCAGACATCCCTGTCACTATCACAAATCGCATATTCTACCTCCAAAGCAATTTAGAACCTTCCGGCAAGTCTCACCTCAGGCTCCAGCATAACTGCATGCTTTTCCATCACTATCTTCTGTACATGCCTCATCACCGCCACGACATCAGCCGCAGTCGCATCTCCGGTATTGACAATAAACCCGCAATGCTTCTCTGATACCTGTGCTCCGCCTACACGATAGCCTGCCAGCCCGGATTCCATAATTAACTTGCCAGCAAAATATCCTTCCGGGCGCTTAAAGGTGCTTCCTGCACTTGCATATTCCAGCGGCTGCTTCTCCTTGCGCCGCATGGAAAGCTCTCTCATCTTGGAAAGAAGCTCCTCCCGGTTCCCATCCTCAAGCTTAAAATCGGCGGAGAGCACTATACAGCCCTGCTCCTGAACTACACTGTGACGATACCCAAACTTCATCTCTGCATTGGTAAGAACCTTCTGCTCTCCACAAGCGGTAAGGATATGCACCGACTCCACCACCTGACCGATCTCGCCTCCATAGGCTCCCGCATTCATGGCAACTGCTCCGCCGAGACTTCCCGGTATTCCCGCTGCAAATACAAGACCCGAAAGAGAATGTTCCGCTGCCTCCTGCGCCGCTCTTGCAAGAAGAGCGCCTGCCTGTGCTCGTATCCTCTTTTGGCTTCTGTCCACCTCTATCCTGCCAAATTCCTTTCCCAGCCTAAGAATCACTCCCTCGAAGCCCTTATCTCCGACCAAGAGATTGCTGCCATTTCCCATAACAAGATACGGAAGCTGATAGGTCTTACAAAGCCGGATCAGAGCTTCTATCTCCTCCGCCGTGGAGGGCATAAGAAAATATTCTGCTTTCCCGCCCACACGAAATGTCGTATGTTCCTTCATCGGTTCTCCACGATGGATTCTCTCCTCTGGAAGCACCTGCCTAAGCTCCCTTTCAAACTCCCGCCTCAAAATCTACCTCATTTCCGCGGCCGCTACAGAAGCCTTGCCGCTCCATATATTCCAGCATCATTTCCCAAAGTAGCAAGGGCGAAGATTGCCTCCCTACTTCCCTTAAATGCCTTCTCCTTATAATATTTCTCCACCGTCTGGATTAGAACCTCTCCTGCCTTAGAAACACCGCCGCCAATTACAAATATCTCTGGATCGATCACGCAGGCGATATG
>CAMWWW010000043.1 GCA_947178015.1 uncultured Clostridia bacterium | reverse complement strand
GAGCTCATATCCAGATGGTTGGTGGGCTCGTCCAGAAGGATTACATCTGGCTTGGAGAGAAGAAGTTTTCCAAGTGCTACGCGCGTCTTTTGACCGCCGGAAAGTGCGGAGATCTCTTTGTTAAATTCCTCCTCATCAAAACCAAGACCTTTTAGTACACCGGAGATTTCGCTTTTATAGGCATAGCCGTTTTTTAATTCAAATTCATGCGTCATCCGCGTGTAGTTTTCCATCAGTTCATCGAGGGCGTTACCAGAAAGGGTATGCATCTGTTGTTCTGCTTCTCTGATTTTTTCCTCCAGCAAAAGAATATCCTTTTTTACCTCCAAAAGCTCATGGTAAATGCTGTTATGGCTGGTCAGGCTCTGATGCTGTGCCAGATAGCCAAGAGTTTTTCCTTTTGCGAGGGTGACGCTCCCTTCGTCAGGGGCAAGCTCGCCCACGATAATTTTTAATAATGTACTTTTTCCTGCGCCATTTATGCCCACAATGGCGGCTTTTTCTTTTTCCTCGATATGAAAGGATACCTTTGAGAGCACTACATGCTCCACAAAGGCTTTGCTTATGTTATTACATGCTAGTATCATGATCGATATTCCAATCCTTTATAATTTCTTTTACCAGCGCGACCAGATTGCGCTCTGCCTGTTGTGCAGCCTGTGTTACTTCCGCATGATTTAGCTCGCCGCTGTTAAGTCCTGCTGCCTTGTTTGTGATAAGAGAGATGCCGAGAATCGCCATGCCGCTGTGTCTTGCCACAATGGTTTCCGGCACAGTGGACATGCCGACAGCGTCCGCGCCAAGTGTTTTTATGCCGCGGATCTCCGCCGGAGTTTCATACTGCGGACCGCGGAAAAAGGCATAGACGCCCTCTTTTACGGGTACTTTTACTACATCGGCGGCTTTCTTTGCCATCGTGATCAAGGAGCTGTCGTAGACTTGTGTCATATCTTTAAAACGTGGACCAAACTCGTCCAGATTCGGTCCGCGCAGCGGGGAAGGGCACAGATAGCTTAGGTGATCTGTGATAAGCATCAGGGTGCCCGGATTTAGATCCTCACGGATTCCTCCAGCGGCATTGGTGACAAGAAGGGAGCGGATGCCAAGACGAGCAAATACACGGATAGGAAATGTCACCTGTTCCATCTCATAGCCTTCATAATAATGAAATCTTCCCTTCATAATGAGTACGGGAGTGCCCTCGATGGTTCCAGCTACCAGCCTGCCTTCATGCCCGGCAACGGTAGAGCGCGGAAAATGAGGAATTTTTTTATAGTCAAGTAGAATTGGGTCTTTTGCTTCATCAGCTAATGGTCCAAGACCAGAACCAAGAATAATTGCGATATCAGGAATAGACGGAAGCTTTGCGCGGATGGCAGAAGCAGCTTGGTCTATCTGTTGCATGTATAGATCTGTGTGGATAGTCATGATTGCTTTCCTCCTTATATGTAAAATATGCGGATTGTATGCTGCATGGCTCTATTATAATGGAAGAATTAGGATGGTGCAAGGCATATGTTCCAATCCGTTCGTGAATTTACACAAAATATTTATGTAAAATTCTGGAAGGTGCATATAGCCGGAAATCCTTTACGGCGAAAGAAAATTGTGGTAGAATGAGGTGTAAATCAAAAATAAATGAAAATTGCACTGCCTGTACAATTTTGAATTGTGCGAAGAGCAGCGCAGAAATGGGGAGAACATGAGAAACATACATAACAGATTATACGCCAAGATAAAAAAAGCAGTGACTGTGGGAGCGATTGTAGTAGGGTTGATGAGTGCCGGCATGACCGCCCATGCGTCGGCGGAAGGGTATTGGCGTCACGACGAGACGGGCTGGTGGGTGCAGTTTCAGGATGGTACCTGCGCGCGTCAGATGTGGCTTTCTGACGGAGAGAAATGGTATGCCTTTGACGACACGGGCTATATGATCACTGGCTGGTGGTGGATAGATGGAAATTGGTATTACTTTGATGCGGATGGAGGTATGCACACAGGCTGGCTTTGTGATGCGGATGGCACATGGTATCTGTTAGACTCCTCTGGTGTGATGAAGACGGGCTGGCAGGAAAGCTCCGGCGCGTGGTATTATCTGTATTCCAATGGAGCTATGGCGGTAAATAGCTGGGTGGATGGCTGTTATCTGGATGCTTCCGGCGCATGGAAGCAGGATGCAGTGCAGCAGCAGGATTTTACCTCAGGGATCACAGATACAATCAATAGTATGCGGACAAAATATCCCGATAATATGTACTGGAACCATGTGGGCTTGGATGAGTCGGCGGACTACAGCAGCACGGTGACAAGCACGCCATGCAATCATGCGCTGAATGGGCTTATGTACTGCAATTCCTATATACTTGGCAATGTGCGGGGATATCAGTGCGATGGATTTGCGCGAAAGCTCTCAGATGAGGTTTTTGGCGTGGAGGCGGGAAGGACAGAATACGCCTATTCCTTTGATAAGGTAAAAGTAGGGGATTACCTTCGCTACAGCCCCTCGAAGGAAACCTTTGTCGCTGAAGGACACACAGTATTTGTTATAGGGAAGACGAAGGACAGCTTGATTACCGCGGAGGCAAACTATGGAGGAAACTGCATGATTCACTGGGACGGTGTTCTGACAAAGGAGTACTTGGACAGCATTTATGCAGAATGTATTACAAGATATTAAGAAAGTGGTTTTCTTTTTGGTAAAAATGGGGTATACTCAAAATATCCGAATAAGTAGAATCAGAGGATGGAGGTAATCAGATGAAAGGTCGAATGAGTACAGCTCTGGGTGAGGTCACGATAGATGCCGGCGTAATCGCGAAGTATGCCGGTACGCTTGCCGTGGAATGTTTCGGAATCGTGGGTATGGCGTATGTCAGTATGACGGATGGCTTGGTAAAGCTGCTGAAAAGAGAAAGTCTTACACAGGGGATAAGCGTTGTGATTGATGATAACAAGCTTACGATCGCGTTCCATGTCATAGTTGTATATGGGGTAAGCATATCTGCGGTTGCAGATAATTTAATCCATAACGTGAAATACAAGGTAGAAGAGTTCACCGGTATGGAGGTAGAAAAAATAAATATATATGTCGAAGGTGTCAGAGTGATTGACTGATCGCCGGTGTAATCAAGGAGGAACATATTGTGGCTATAACAACGATAGATGCGGCCTTGCTGAAAAAGATGTTTTTGGCAGGGGCTAAAAATCTGGAAGCAAAAAAGGAATGGATTAATGAATTAAATGTCTTTCCGGTGCCAGATGGAGATACAGGCACCAATATGACGCTGACGATTATGGCGGCGGCGAAGGAGGTAGGAGCGATTGAGGAGCCGACGATGGAAAGTTTGGCGAAGGCGATCTCTTCTGGCTCCTTAAGAGGCGCGAGGGGAAATTCTGGCGTGATTTTGTCGCAGCTTTTCCGAGGCTTTACAAAGGTAATTCGAGAGTATGAGACGCTTGACACGGTGGTGCTTTCCACCGCCCTGCAGAGGGCGACTGAGACGGCTTACAAGGCAGTGATGAAGCCAAAGGAGGGAACGATCCTCACTGTGGCAAAGGGGATCTCGGATCGCGCGTCAGAGCTTGCGATGGAAACGGATGATCTGGAGTTGTTTATCAAAGGTGTGATTGAGCACGGGGATTATGTATTAAGCCAGACTCCTGAGCTGCTTCCTGTGTTAAAGCAGGCGGGCGTGGTAGATTCCGGCGGGCAAGGACTGATGCAGGTAATAAAAGGCTTGTATGACGGCTTTATGGGAAAGGAGATCGATGTAGCTGCGATTGAGAGCAGCGATTCTGTAAAAACGGACATCGTGATGCAGCGTTCGGAGGAGACAGAGATCACCTTTGGATACTGCACAGAATTTATTATTGTGGCGGAAAAAGAGTTTACCGCACAGACGGAGCAGAATTTTAAGGACTATTTAAGCTCGATCGGAGATTGTGTCGTTGTGGTTTCCGACGATGAGATTGTAAAGGTGCATGTCCATACCAACCATCCGGGACAAGCGATTGAGCGCGCGCTCACGTATGGTTCTCTGACCAGCATGAAGATTGATAATATGCGCGAGGAGCATCATGAGAAATTAATTAAGGATGCCGAGAAGCTGGCAAAGGAGGAGCAGCCTAAGGAACAAGCGGCGGAGGAACCAGAGACAGAGCCAAGGAAAGAAGTGGGCTTTATCGCCGTGTCTGTGGGAGATGGGCTGGATGAGATCTTTAAAGGGGTCGGCGTGGATTATCTGATTCAGGGCGGACAGACGATGAATCCAAGCACGGAAGATATGCTGGAGGCGATTGGTCATGTCCATGCAGATACCATATTTATACTGCCGAATAATTCCAATATTATTATGGCGGCGAATCAAGCGACCTATCTGGTGGAGGATAAGAAGATCCTAGTAGTGCCCTCAAAGACAGTGCCGCAGGGTATTACAGCGATGATCAATTATATGGCGGACAGGACACCAGAGGAGAATCTGGAATCCATGACGGAGGAGATGAAGCATGTGCGCACCGGGCAGGTGACGTATGCGGTTCGGAATACCACGATTGACGATAAAGAGATCCGGGAGCATGATATAATGGGATTGGGAGACAGCTCCATTCTCTCTGTTGGTCAGGACATTGAAACAGTGGCATTTGACACAGTGGCGGCTATGATGGACGGCGACAGTGAGCTTGTCAGCATCTATTATGGCAGTGATGTGGAGCAGGAAGCTGCGGATAAGCTTGCCGAGAAGGTGAAGGAAAAGTATCCCGATGTAGACATCGAGCTTCATTCTGGCGGTCAGCCAATCTATTATTATATCTTGTCCGTGGAGTAGACAGGGCAATTCTAAAACGCTGTGCAAAAGGCTGCATGGCGTTTTTTCTGCGCAGACTCGTGTAACGGAAATAAGCTTCTAAAGCGGCGCACGGGTCGCGCGGGTAGGGGAGGTGTATTTATATGAACGCAATTCGTTCCTTAAAGGGGGTCGGGGAGAAGGCGGAGCAGCTTTTTCATAAGTTGGGAGTGGAGACGGTGGAGGAGCTGCTTCATTATTATCCGCGAGATTATGAAATTTATGATCCTCCAGAGGAGATAGGAAGCCTTGTGATCACGAAGATTGTGGCGGTGGAGGGCGTGATAGAGAGAACTCCCACAGCAAAGAAAATAAAGAATCTGCAGGTTGTCACCACGTCGATCCGCGATGCCACGGGAAGTATTCCGGTGACGTGGTACAATATGGTATTTCTTCAGAAGGTTCTGCGGGGAGGAACCCGCTGTGTGCTGCGAGGAAGGCTGGTATTTAAGGGGATGCAGTTTACGTTGGAGCAGCCCCAGATCTTTATGCTGGCGGATTATGATGCGCTGATTCATGTGATGCAGCCGGTCTATACGTTGACCAAGGGGTTGAGCAATCATGCGGTAAGAAAGGCGGTCAGCCAAGCTTTGGAGAAGGTGGAAGTGTGTCAGAGAAGAGAGTATCTGCCAGCGGATGTCCGAGAGAAATACGAGCTTGCCGAGTATAATTTTGCCATTCGTCAGATTCATTTTCCAAAGGATATGGACAGCTTTGTGACGGCGAGAAAAAGGTTGGTATTTGAGGAGTTTTTTCTTTTTTTGCTGGCGATTCGGCGCTTAAAAGAGGCGAATGAGATCACCAGAAACGCTTACCCCATGGAGGGCAGCGAGGAGACAGAGAGGTTTTTAAAAAGCCTTCCTTTTCAGCTTACCAAGGCGCAGGAGCGGGTTTGGAGAGAGATTCAGCACGATCTAAGGGGGGAGAAGGCGATGAACCGTCTGATTCAGGGCGATGTGGGTTCCGGCAAGACCATTCTTGCCGTGCTTGCACTATTGGAAGTGGCGAATCACGGCTGTCAGGGGGCGATGATGGCGCCGACGGAGGTGCTGGCAAAGCAGCATTATGAGTCCATTACGACATGGTTTCGTGAATATGGTATAGAGAAAAAAGTGGTTCTTTTAACAGGCTCTATGACGGCAAAAGAAAAAAAGCTTGCCTGTGAAAGCATTGCCTCCCATACCAGTGATATAATAATTGGCACACATGCTTTGATTCAGGAGAAGGTAGTCTATGACAGGCTTGCGCTGGTCATTACCGATGAGCAGCACCGCTTTGGCGTCAACCAGAGGGAGCTTTTGGCAGAGAAGGGGGAGGAGGCGGTACATATTTTAGTTATGAGCGCGACCCCGATTCCTAGAACGTTGGCCATTATTTTGTATGGGGATCTGGATATTTCGGTGGTGGACGAGCTTCCTGCAAATCGCGTGCCCATTAAAAATTGTGTGGTGAATACTTCTTATCGCCCGCAGGCATATCGATTTATTGAAAAGGAAGCAGCGCGCGGGCATCAGATCTATGTGATTTGTCCGATGGTGGAGGAAAGCGAGTCGATGGAGGCGGAAAATGTAGAGGATTATGCGGATAGACTGCGCACGGAACTGAGCGACGGGATAACCATAGGAGTGCTGCACGGGAAAATGCGTCCGCAGCAGAAAAACAGCATTATGGAGGCATTTGAGAAAAATGAGATACAGGTGCTGGTTTCCACCACGGTTGTGGAGGTGGGAGTCAATGTGCCTAATGCGACGGTGATGATGGTGGAAAATGCGGAGCGTTTTGGTCTGGCGCAGCTTCATCAGCTTCGCGGGCGAGTGGGAAGGGGAAAGGAGCAGTCGTATTGTATTTTTGTCAGCTCTACCGATAAGAAGGAGACGATGGAGCGGCTTAAAATTTTGAATAGCTCAAACGATGGCTTTTATATTGCCAATGAAGATTTAAGGCTGCGCGGTCCCGGAGATCTGCTGGGGATACGGCAGAGCGGCAGCATGGAGTTTTCGATTGGGGATATCTTCTCGGATGCGGCGATTCTTACGGATGCGGCGGAGGCAGTGTCTTTGCTGGCGGCGAAGGATGTCGGGCTGGAGATGGAGGAACATGCAGAGCTTTCCAGATATTTAAAGGAATATATGGAAAAGCGTTTGGACAGGCTGAATTTATAGAAAAAAAGAGTAGGGAAAAGTCTTCCCTACTCAATTATCGATATTCTTTTGGACTGATGCCCTTTACTCTTTTAAAGGCACGGCGGAAGGATTGCACACTGTTGTAGCCGACAAATTCTGCTATCTCGCTGATGGTATGTTCATTTTCCTTGAGAAGCTGACATGCCTTGTTAATTCGTATATTTTCAACATAATCGCCAAAGTTTACACTGCTCTGTTCCTTAAAGATGGAGGAGACATACCCCTCAGAGATATGAAATTCTTGGCTGATACGGCTTAGCCCTAGCCCAGAATCCATATAATTTTCTTGGATATATTGCTGGATTCGTTCGATTAATCGGCCGTGCTGCATGGATTTATTCTGCTGAACCTGTCTGCAAATTTCAGAGCAGATACTGCGCAGCCTGCGGAAATATTCGTCAAGACTGTCAGTATAGCCGATGGCTTCCTCATTGAGCCACAGGATCTGATCGGTGATGCCGGGCAGATCGAGCGAGGTCAAAATATCGGTTATATAGCGGTTCAGATGAATAAATTGGTTGCGGCTTAGGTTGCGGTTGATAAAGTTTTCATTTTCCAAAATATTTAAGATAGTCTTGCAGGAAGCAGAGTCACCGGACTTTAGGGAGGCAGACAGCTTTTCCCTCGCCGTTTCGGGGAAATAGAGAGCGGCCTGATTTTCCAGATGCGAGCCATATTCCTGAATATGCTTTTCGGAATGACAATGCTCCATGGCCGTGTGCGCTTCCTCGCAGTTTTTCCAAATATCCAAGAGATTGGTGCAGGGAGAGCCAACACCCCAAAAGGATTCTACATTATATTCGGTAGATAGCCAGTGGCGGATCTGCTCTGCAAGGGTGATGTTCTGACTGTTCGGTTTTTCTGTCTGAATAATAAACAAACTGGACAGATAATTTTTTTTGTAAATCCATACCGGACAGGCAAAAACCTCCGTAATATGCTTTAACAGCAGCTGCGTTAAAAGCTGTACCTCCTCGATGGTCTGTATATCTACTGTGTAAAAATCATTATCAGGGAAAAGCTTTACCGAGATAACAATATATTGGCTGCCGTTGATCTCAAGCCCTGCCTTTTGCGCGTTAAAATACATTTCCTTGCTGTTAAGAAATTCTGCCTTGATCAGATCGTGAAAAAATGCCTTTTGCAGCATTGGCTTGTCATTCTCTATCTCTTGAAGAAGAGTTTCGTTTTTCTCCGTGATGGCAGAGAACAGAGAAGTAAGCTTTGGCGCATTTTCTTCCACCTCTTCTTCTGTCATAATGGAGTGGATTAGGGCGTTAATGGGTCTTCCTTTTAAGATGGACAGAAGCAGGGAGATAAATACGCCAATGGCAGCGGCGGCAAGAATCAGGATCAATACAAGATTCTTTAGCGTGGTAAGCTGTATCAACGTCTCCTTGTCCGAAAGAGCAAGAACATACCTCCATGTAGGGTGATGAGCCGATGTATAAATCCAGTAGTTGGAGTCGAGATTGGAAAATCCAGTATCTCTCAGGGTGGAAAACGGAATATTATCTTCAAGGTTGAGCCGATCCTCTCTGTAGAGAATACGGTTGTCCTCATCCAGAATAAAAACAGAATATTCATTATATTCATTTGCAAAACTTAACAGACGGTTAAATTCTCTGTCATCATAGCGGTAGACGATCACACCCTGATTGGAGCCAAATAAACTATTGGAGAAGGGGGTGATATATTGGACGGAGCCATCAGGGCAGACAAAATAATGTGGGGCGCGATCAATTCCCGTCTTGCACATATCATACCATTCCTCCAATGTCATTCCCCAGCTATGTATATATTGTGCGAAGACATCTGTGTGGTAGACAGAATGATCATAAATGACCAAATCCATCTCATTAAGATAGATATAAGCTTCCTTTAACAAGGGAAGGCTCTGATAATTGATAAGAATATAAAATTCATTAATTACCTCCTTGACGGTGGTAATATAATTTCCATTACGAAGCGTCATATTGCCAAGCTCGCGCAGAGGCTCATATTGTGAGGTCTGTAAGGCTAATTTTTCCAATGCGCGCACCTCTTCATTTAAAAGATACATGCTCTTGGTCAGCATGGCGATGTTGGATTCCTTGATGTCATCTTCAACGATGGCAAAGGCACAATAAAAACCATAAAAGAGAATTATCATGGGAATGATCAGTACCAGAATATATGAGTATAAAAATTGTGCGACAAGATTAGCTGAGAACATTTTTTTAAATTTTTTCATAGTATCCTCCCTAAAAATGTACTACATCAATAAATGTATCATAAAAATTCGTTAGATAAAAGATACTTTTTTTAAAAAAGGATACATTTTTTAGAAAAGGATACATTTTTGACAAATGGCAGATCAGAGCTTGGCAGGTATCTCGCGGCTGTGCTATAATGAATGAAATAGAAAAAGGGGGCAGTTATATGGATTTAAAAGAAGCAGTGTATAGGGAGGATCTGGAAGCTGTAAAGGATATTCTGCTGCATGATCCAGCGGCTGTGGAGCGTGCGTGGGATGGTAGAAAAGTACCATTTCATGTGGCAGCCACAGGAAATATCATGCTGATGAGATATATTGTGGAGTATTCCAGAGCGAGCTTTAATGAGACGGACGAGAGAAATCGGTCGACGCTTCATTACGCAGTTGAGGCGGGGAACCTTCCTCTTGTAAAATATTTGACGGAGCGCGTCGGCTTATCGCCTGTGCATGGAGATGCCGAGAGGATTACGCCCTACCACATAGCCCATGAGCTTGCCGGCAAGCAGGCGCTGCCGGAGGAAAAAAGAGCAGATTATCAGAAGATTGAGGCATATTTTGAGGAATATTGTAAAGCGGCGTTTTCGGATATGTACCAAAATCCGATTTTAACTGGTATGCATCCCGATCCCAGCATTGTGCGCGTGGGGGAGGATTACTATATGGTAAATTCTTCCTTTATCTTCTTTCCATGTATCCCAATCTCTCACTCTAAGGATCTGATTCACTGGGAATTAATTGGACATGCTGTCACAAATCCAGAGTGGGCGAAAAATCTCAATGCGCTGGAGGGAGGGCGCGGTTATTGGGCACCAGATATTTCCTATTATAATGGAAGATTCTATATTACGGCTACCTTCCGCCTAAATGATGATGGGACGGTATATCGCAGGCAGATGGTGACTTCCTCAGACAGACCAGAAGGACCCTATTGCGAACCGTCTTATTTGGAGGAGGACGGCATCGACCCATCGATCTTTACCGATGACGACGGCAGGCGGTATATGCTTTTAAACAGGGGCGCAAGAATTTTTGAGATAAGTGCAGACGGCACAAAACAGCTTTCCGAAGCAGAGCTTTTGTATTATGGGCATAATAAGCGCGCGCCGGAGGGTTCCCACCTACTAAAAAAAGATGGATGGTATTACCTATTTGAAGCAGAGGGCGGAACCGGTCCGGGTCACAGAATATCTGTGTCGCGCTCCCGCACCTTAAAAGGAATCTATGAACCCTGCCCATACAATCCGATTATGCGCCAGTGGGATGAAAAAGGAGCATTGCAGCGATGCGGTCATGGAAAACCAGTGTGCACACAGAATGGAGACTGGTATATAGTTTATCTATGCGGCAGGCAGTTGGAAGGAAAATACACGGTTCTTGGCAGGGAGACTGCGATGGACCCGATCACTTGGACGCCGGACGGCTGGCCGTTGATCAATAACGGAAGAGGGCCGAGCGTCCTGCAAAAGAAGCCGAACCTGCCAGAATGGATTCCTTCCAAGGAAAGCGATTCCTATGTGACGCCGAGAGTTCCTGAGGAGGGGACCATTCGTCTGACAGAGAACCATATTCTATTGCGCGCATGCAAGGAGTCCTTAAGCACAGTGGAGGCAAGAAGCATCCTTGTTCGAAGACAGAAGGAATACAACAGCACAATCGAGGTAACACTGACTCTCCCGGATACAGTCGTACAGGGAGAAGAATTTGGCATCACCTGCTACTATGATGAAAATACCTATCTGACCTTTGGCCCATGCGGGCAGGAGAAAGGATATGGGCTGAGTTTAAAAGAACATGTCGGGGATACAGACCGAAAAAAGGACTGTACCGACCAAGTGATGGCACCCGGCGCAAAGATCAGCCTAAAAGCAGTGACAGAAGGGTTGCGCCGCAGCTTTTATATAAAAGAGAAATCTGGGGAATGGAGATGCGCGGCAGTTCTGGAGAGAGTCGATTACCTCTGTGATGAGGGCTGGCACATTGGAAAACGATTTACCGGAGCAATGGAAGGAATCTTTGCCTGCACAGTAGGAGAAGAAGAGAGGCGGATACAATTCGAGCGGTTTTAAAAAATAAAACACCAGTTTACAACTTTTTTATAAAGTATAGATTTATGTAAGGGGCACTTGTAT
>CAMWWW010000042.1 GCA_947178015.1 uncultured Clostridia bacterium | reverse complement strand
AGTGTAATTGAGCAGGTTAAAATAAGAAAGTGTTATCCTTTATATTTGAGACTGTTTTTTGTGGAAAGTTTTATAAAAGAAAGGCAGAGTGTAAATGAGAAGACAGATTGATTTTCTTGTTTTGGATGTAGATGGAACACTTACAGATGGTAAGGTATATATGGGAGAATCTGGGGAATTATTTAAAGCATTTGATATAAAAGATGGATGTGGTATACATGATATTCTTCCACGATATAATATAATTCCAGTAATAATTACTGCAAGAATGGGGAAAGTTTTGAAAAATAGGTGTAGCGAGCTTGGAATTAAAGAATTATACCAGGGAGAAAGAGATAAGCTTGGTTGTCTTTTGAGAGTACTTAAAAAATATTCAGAAAATAATAATTCAGAATATAAACTAGAGAATGTTGCATATATTGGTGATGATATTATTGATTTGCAATGCATGGAATCTGTAAAAAAACAGGGAGGTATTGTTGGATGTCCTGCAGATGCTGTTAAAGATGTTCAGGCGATTGCAGATTTTATTTCTGATAAAAATGGTGGTAATGGAGCTGTAAGAGATTTTATTGAATATATTGTCAGATAAAACTTTGCTTTTGGAAATTATATTATCTGAATATTTGTAAATTTCTATATTATATTTTTAAAAATTGTATCAAGAACAATTAATAAGATATAATAATGTAAGAAAACAGGTGTTAATTGTGTCATGAACTGATAAATCTGAACTTGTAAAAAAATTGTTTATCTGTATGAGGAAAAGGATGTATGTTGTGAGTGAATAGTTTTTTAGATTAGATTATGACGTTTTAGATGTGTGCTTTACAGTATTTAAGTTTGATGTTAAAGGGTGGTGAGGATATGTTAATTAAGGTGATAGAATGTATAAGAAAAAGTGAAAATATCCAAAGGAGTGCGATATATTTCCCATGAACCACAGAATATACGGCTACGTAAGAGTCAGCAGCAAATATCAAAACGAAGATCGTCAAATACTCGCCATGCAGGAGGTTGGTATTTCTACAGAGCATATTTATATAGACAAGCAGTCCGGCAAAGATTTTGACCGGCCTGCTTATCTAAACCTACTTTCTATTCTTACAAAAGGTGCTGTTGTATACATAAAGTCGATTGACCGGCTTGGTAGGAATTATAATGATATTATTGAACAATGGCATATGATAACCAAAGAAAAACAGGCTGATATTGTGGTGTTGGATATGCCTCTTTTAGACACAAGGAGGGGAAAGGATCTGCTAGGAACCTTTTTGAGTGATATCGTACTTCAATTATTAAGCTTTGTGGCTGAAAATGAACGACAGTTTATCAGACAAAGGCAAGCGGAAGGAATTCTGGCAGCTAGGCAGAGAGGAATTCAGTTTGGAAGACCAAAGATACCATTACCAGATAATTTTCAAGCGGTATGTATTAGATGGAGGAACAAAGAATTAACTATGAAAGAGGCGGCCAAGCAATGTGGTTTGGCGGAGAGTACATTTTATGATAAAGCCGGCAGCACGAAATCAGAAGTCGGATAGGAAATTTGGAAATAAAGTAATATCTAATTCATTGTCTTAAAATTCTTATATCTGAATTAATAAAATCACATGATTAACAGGGAGAATAGAATAACAATTACAAATATATAATATAAAAAAATACCCATAAAACTGATATCCGTAGTATATAATAACCTGTCTCCCTGTTACGTGGTATCAGTGTGGATTACAAAGACACAAAATCCCCCTATTGTCATCTCATCCTCTAGGTGCTATAATACCGATAAAATGCCCAAATAAGACATAAAGCAAGCAGAAATAGAACAACAATTATTTATTACAGGGAGGTTTTATGAGGCGCCTAAAAAGTTATGAACACACCATCTATGCCAGTTATATTGGCTACATTACACAAGCAATCGTCAATAATTTCGCACCGCTTTTATTTTTAACATTTGCTGCAACCTATCAATTAACTTTGGATAAAATTACGCTAATTACCACCATTAATTTTGCCACGCAGCTTTTAACGGATCTGCTGTCTGCAAAGCTTATTGATCGAGTAGGCTACAGAATCTCGGTAATGGCAGCTCATATTTTAGCAGCGGCAGGGCTTATTGGGCTGGCGGTACTGCCGTCTATATGTAGAAATGCGTACATAGGTCTATTACTAGCTGTTGTTATTTACGCAATAGGAGGCGGAATTATCGAAGTATTGATAAGCCCGATCGTCGAGGCATGTCCGACTAAGAAAAAGGAAGCAGCAATGAGCTTACTTCATTCCTTTTATTGTTGGGGACACGTTGGTGTGGTCGTGCTCTCAACCATTTTCTTTGCTATAATAGGGGTAGAAAATTGGAGAGTGATGGCATTTCTTTGGGCCATGATACCTCTTGCAAACAGCATATATTTTCTTATGGTACCGATATATCCAATTGCAGATGGTCAGGAAAGGCTATCGCTGAAAGGTTTGCTTAGCCAGAAGGTATTTTGGCTGTTAATGGTGATTATGATCTGCGCTGGCGCATCAGAACAGGCAATGAGCCAGTGGGCATCTTCCTTCGCAGAATCGGCTCTTCAAGTATCGAAAACGATTGGAGATTTGGCAGGTCCTTGTATGTTTGCATTGCTGATGGGAACATCGAGGGCAATTTATGGAAAATACAGTGATATAATTCCATTAAAAAAGATGATGATGGGAAGTGCTGTACTCTGTATTATCTGTTATCTGTTAGCAGTATTTGCCCCCAATCCTATTATCAATCTGACGGGATGTGCTTTATGTGGATTTTCGGTAGGAATATTTTGGCCGGGCACGTTTAGTATGGCAGCACTGCATCTTCCCGCTGCTGGGACAGCAATGTATGCGTTGATGGCGCTTGCAGGAGATATAGGATGCTCAGCCGGACCTACAGTGGTGGGGATAATTGCCAGTGCAAACGAAGATCGATTAAAAATGGGAATCGCATTTGCTTTGATATTTCCTATTATTATATTAGCAGGGATAACGGTACTAAAGAATAAAAAAGCGGTTTTAGAAAAATAAAAGAAAAAGAAAATAGCATCAGCCGCCAAGTGTTCCTC
Source organism: uncultured Clostridia bacterium (assembly GCA_947178015.1). Classification (GTDB taxonomy): domain Bacteria; phylum Bacillota; class Clostridia; order Lachnospirales; family Lachnospiraceae; genus RGIG8607. The sequence goes on along the minus strand of CAMWWW010000042.1, from coordinate 8,379 downwards.
CGGGATATTCTATGTGTGAACCGAGACACTGGCGATACAGCAAAACTGTACTCCTCCCAGAACTGATGCTAATTATATTGTAGATCAGACGATGTAATTATGCAAGAGGATTTGGTATGCGAAACAGTCATAGGTTGAACAATACAATTTGAAGATAAAAAGCGAGCGATAACAGATATGATAGAGGAATGACTATCAGAAGAAATATAAGAGCAAATAAGCCGTTAAAGCGGCGCATGAGTCGCGCGAGTAGGGGAAAGTCAAGTTTCCCCTACTCGATTTTTTAAAATTGACAATATTGTCTATATATGATAGACTAAAGATGTCTACTATATATAGACATTTTATTTTCTATTCAAATATCATTGTTCTGACATATTATTTTAGAGGATATAACCAATATTCTCTGTAAATGTCTGAATCGAAGTTCTTAAAGGAGAGAAAGGAGGCGTCTAATGGAGGAATACAGTCTTGGGCTGGTGGAGGGAAGATTTGCAGATATTGTCTGGGAACATGCGCCGCTTACGACAGGAAAACTGATAAAACTGTGTGAAGAGAAGCTTGGCTGGAAGCGAACGACAACTTACACTGTGCTTAAGAAATTAAGTGAGAGAGGTATTTTTCAAAATCAGGATGGAACGGTGATTGTATTAATTTCAAAGGAAGAGTTTTATGCTAGACAAAGTGAAAATTATGTGGAGCGATCTTTTGGAGGATCTCTGCCAAGTTTTCTTGCCGCTTTTACATCAAGAAGGCAGTTAAGTGACAATGAAATTGCGCAGATACAAGATATTATTAATAAAAAAGCAACAGAAAAAAGACCATGCAGGAGTAAGAAGGATAACAGATAGGAGCAAAGATGGAAAAGCTTTTTATTCAGATACTTCATATGAGCCTTCCCGCTGGATTTGCAGTCGGTTTTGTTTTGCTGGCACGTTGGGTTTTTATATGGCTTAGAGTGCCAAGGAAATATACATGTATTCTTTGGATTATTCCATTTCTTCGGTTTTGTTGTCCATTTTCCATACAAAGTATATTCAGTCTGCTTCCTAAAAAAAGTATGATTCTACAAAGGGCGGTACTTGAGAGGATAATAGAAGAGCCGATTGGACAGGAGCCGATAAGAGCCTTTGGCTTTAGGCAGTTGGATACCATGTTGTTTGGACCTGCATCAGAGCAGTATGTCGATTTATCGCAGCTTCTGGTCCATATTGGGAGTTATATCTGGGCGGCAGGGATTTTTGTTCTGCTTTTATATAATATCTATGTATGGAGTTTATTGATTTGGAAGCTGCGTATTCATATTTGCCTAAAGGATAATGTATATTTGGCAGATCAGATCCATATGCCTTTTGTTTTGGGATGGATAAGGCCGAAGATTTATATTCCTTCCTATATAGAAGGGAAAGAGCTGGAATATGTACTTGCACATGAGCAGATGCATATAAGAAGGCGGGACAGTTTATATAAAATCATAGCTTTTGTTATTACCGTTGTTTATTGGTTTCATCCCCTTGCGTGGGTGGCATTTCTATGTCTGGAAAATGACATGGAGATGTCCTGCGATGAAGCCGTGATGGAGAAGCTTGGAGCTGACTCATGCAGCGGTTATGCACAGACGCTGCTTCAATTATCAACAGGAGAAAGATCGGTTGGCAGGATTCCGCTGGCATTTGGGAAAGGAAATATAAAAGGGAGGGTGGCGAATATTATGAGCTATAAAAAACCAAGAATTATAACAGGGATATTTGCATTGGCAGTGACAGGGGCATTGGTGATAGGGTTGTTGACAAATCCAGAAGCAGCAGATTCAAAAGAGACGTATGAGGAAACATCTCAGCTTACATCGAGTAAACAAGCGGAGGAAAAGACAACACAATATTTACCGGAGGAGGAGATTACTGAGGTTGAGATTGTAGCACCACAGATCACGAGCGATATGCCTCTGGGAGCAGATGATGCAATTTTGGATTATGCGGAAAATGGATTACTTATTTTTCATGGTTATTTTGGGCTATATGTCTATTCCATGGAAATAGAAGGCATGGTACCCTTGAATAAGAAAACGGATTCGGATAAAGATTCTCAGAGAGAGAGTCAGTATGCGCCGAAGGGAATCGTAGGGGCAGTGGATTTGAAGGCGATTGGCTGTGATAATACGCAGGGGGATGAATATTGTGAGGTTCGGGTTGCTGAAGATGGAAGCAAGGTTTATCTTCATCCAAATGGAAAAGAAATCATGTATGTGTATGATGTCTTTCAGCATAAGCTGACAAAAAGGAGTTACTCTCTGGAAGGGATCGAGCTTTATGAACCATGCTATATTGACAGAGGAGAAATAGAAAGGGAGGGAATGTGTTCTCCTTATGGCATAAAATTTGGGAGCGGTGAGGATGTCTATTATGGCTATTTAATTAGTAAAGATGGAACCGTGTTGTCATTGAAATACTTGGAGGGAGATATGGTGGTTCCATTGTTTCTTACGCCAGCGACAGGAGGGATGGTTCCAGTAGAGAGATCCTAAGGTCTATGGGATAAAGGAGGAATATGACAGATTTGTTTATAATGGATGGTAGGATTTTATTATTTTTACAGGATTCTATAAGAAATCCGATATTGGACGATTTTTTTAAGGCAATTACACATCTGGGAGATCGCGGCGCGATTTGGCTGTTTCTTGGTGTGCTCCTGCTTTTTTTCGAAAAAAGCAGGAGAGCAGGTTTGCTTTTGTTGTTTTCTTTGTTGTTGTCCTTGCTCCTTAATAATATGATACTAAAACATGTATTTTCGAGAACAAGACCCTATGAGGTGGTGGAAGGATTGATTCCCTTAATTCCGGCACCGCGGGACTTTTCCTTTCCCTCTGGTCATACGGCAAGTTCGTTTGCGGCAGCGGTTAGCGTTTACAGAACGATGCCAAAGGTCTTTGGTATATGCGCGCTGATTCTTGCAGGAATGATCGCACTGTCAAGGCTTTATGTCGGGGTACATTATCCGACGGATGTGATAGGCGGAATTATGGGCGGCATGGCGGCGGCATATATGGCAAGCTATTTTTTACGACAAAGACATTAAATTTTTTCCCTGTTTTGCCGATGATATAATTAAAGTATTACTAGAGTGCGGTTAAAAGGTATTCTTGCTGCATGTCCTACTTTGTGTGATATTGAAACCAAATTTGGTTGACTTAAGCCTATTCTTCAGCCCTTATTTGGCGCAAGTCTTTTACAAATTGTGTCGGACTTTTGGCAGAAAGTATTTTTTGGACGTACTCTAGTAAAAGACCGGCAGAAAGGGGGATTATGTATGAATACCATAGATAACAATACTATGTCAAACTTGGCGAATACATATATGGAAAGAGCAAAAAAGAAGGAGGAAACGAGTGGAATAGGTGCTTCTCGCGTGCGGAAATCATCCAATAAGAATACAAAGAAAAAGAAGTTAAATTATAATCACAGAGAGATTTCGCAGCAGATTTTGCGAGCATCCAAGCTCAGCAGCGCAGCTAATGTATTGGCAAGTGCGAGGAGCAAGCTCGGCGTATTAAGGCGCAGCCAGTCCACGGGTCAATATAACGAACGGGAGATAACCAATGCGATAATCCATGCAAGGCGCATGGTGCAGTGCGCCTCGAAGAAGGTACAGAATCTTAAGGAGGAAGAGATTCAGAAGAAAAAGCTGGAGAGAAAAAATGGCAGCGAAGATATGGTAAGAAAGATAGAGACAAGACAGAAAATTGAGCGAAAGGAACAACAGATTAAACAGGAGATAGCAAGGCAGGAGGCACTGGAAGCGATCGCTGAGAAAAAGGATTGGGTGGAGCTTGCACAGAAAAAGAAGTGGAATCGAAACAATGAGCGCGGTAAGGTCAACGAGGCGAATATGAAATATATAAAAGGCAGGCTTTCCATTTTGAAAGATGAGGGCTATTCTGTGGACAGCAGTGAAATTATGAGGCTGAAAGCTTCTTTGGAGGAGCTAAATAGAGAGCAGGCAAGAGTACAGGCAGAGCAAAGTGCATCGGCTGCTCCAGCCGATTCTTCCGGTGCAGCTGATGCGTCGCTTTCCATGGAATTCTCAGGAAGTGCAGCAGAGCAGGCAGCTGCAGTCGTTGGAAGTACGGTGGATATTGCTTTATGATTTTAACTTGCGAATGGCATATTCAGGTTTAAGGACCTCTTTATTTTTGTAATATTGTTCAAAGATCCGTTTTAGTATCTGCTTCATGGCATCCATATTGGGCGCGGGAACCAACAATAGATATTGAGATGGGCTATAGCGGGAAAAGATATCACTTGCCCGCAGCGAGCTCAGAATTGCATTTTTAAGAAGCAGCATACTTTGGTTTAATGTGTTTTTATCTGCACAGGTTTCCGAGATGGTGATCAGGCATAGATAGATGGAGGAACGTGTTCTTTTTACAACGCGGGTTTCTAGCCGATACAGCTCCTTAAATATCTCATATTCACAGAAAAATGTTCCAATGGGTGATTTTTCTGTCAGGCTGTCCTGAATCAGCTCAATATCTGTTTCCACATGATTTGTGCCTGCGGAAATAATCTGATATAGCCCTAGAAAGCGCTCAGAGGGAAGCTGAGAAAAATGAGAGAGAAACAGCTCCTTTGAGGTATTGTACTGAGTCAGAGCGGCCTGCTGGCTCCCAGACAGGTATAAAGAATGAATCAGGTGATAGTGTATGCTCTCTTCATAGGGAGTGAGGGTCAGTACCTGCCAGCATAGATTAGCAGCCTGAGCATAGGCTTCCTTGTTGATGAGCAGCTCAATCATGGTTCGGGCAGAGTGCAGATATAAGGCATGATACTGGGAATTCAGGGAGGAAATCCAGCTATTCTCTCGTATATCGGGAAGAAAATCGCCTTGATAGAGGGTTAAGGCATGCTTAAGGCTGTTCGGATAAGTTGTTGTATCTTTCTCCATTTCTGCCGCGCGACATAGGCTGGAAAACTCTTCTACATCAATTTGACAAGGAATCGCAGGGTTAAATGCATATGTGCCATGGTATGGCAGGATGACTGGTTCTGGGTAGGATAAGGTGCTTAACAGTTTTTTTAATCGATGCATCAATGTTTTCAATGCGCCGGAGGGATTGCTGCTAGTAGTCTTTTCCCACAATAAATGAATATATTCATCCTGTGAGATCTCGCGGTTTCGGTTTAGAACCATATAAGAGAAAAGTATCCACAGCTTTTTGGAATGATGGTCTGTGGAACGGATAGATTGTCCTTGAAAGTTGATGGTGCAGGCTCCAAGCATCCGAATGTGGATGCTTGGAAGCGTTGATTGAGACATAGTTTCCTCATTTCTGCGCTGCTTTGTCACAAAAGCAGCGCGGGATAGTTACATATTTTTATGGAAATAAATGTTCAGGATAGATTCCTTCTCTGGTGAGGGCAGCGAAAGAATCGATAACATACTGCTTATCTTCCTGATAAGTAACACCAAACCATTTATCATCGGTATGAAGGACACTGACCTCAGCAAGTCCTTCTTTTATTAATTTATCGACCACTTCTGGAAGCAAGTATTCGGCCTTTAATGGATTTTCCATCTGATCAAGAAAATCGGTAAAGCGATGCTTAAGCTCTTCTAAAAAATCAGGTGTAAAGCCCCACATATTCATGGAGACAGGACAGGAAAAGTCAATGTCGTGCTGTCCGTCCTCTTCCTTAATATAAGCGCGGGAGCCGTCTTTGCAGACATTCGATGTCTCCACAATATCGACAAGCTTCCCTTTTTCATCCACCTTACAAATGCCTCTGGTGACAGAGCCAAACTCACTTAATGTGTTGCCAAGCACAAAGCCTGCCATGCAGAAGTGATACTTTTTGTCCGAGGCACCCGGATTGGACAAAAAGTCATGAATCACTTGAAAGCCCTCTTTTCCATAATAATCATCTGCATTAATAACAGCAAAAGGCGCATCAAGTTTTCCAAGACAGCTTAACACGGCTTGTCCTGTACCCCATGGCTTGGTTCTGTCCTTTGGTCTTTGGTAGCCTTCGGGAAGTGCGTCCAGATCCTGAAGGATATATTCCGTCTCAATGTATTTGGAGATGCGGTCCCCTATTATTTCCTTAAAGTCTTTCTCAATATCCTTGCGGATAATAAAGATAACCTTTTTAAATCCGGCGCGGATAGCATCATAGATGGAGTATTCCATTATAATTTCTCCTCCCGGACCAACGGGAGTAAGCTGCTTGATTCCCCCGAAACGGCTGCCGATACCGGCAGCCATAATAACCAAAACATTATTTTTCATTTGTTTTCCCTCCACGGAAATGATTTGTAGTTTTTCTTTATTATATTATAGGAAGAGAAGAATGTAAACAACAGTTTTTATTTGCAGTTATTCTATTCTTTGAAAAGAGGTAAAGTTTAGGGGTGCCTGAACTGTTTACGAAAAGAGACTTAGTTTAATTCAGCAATTCGGCTGATTCCTACATAGATCTGCGATATTTTATACCATGTAGAGAAGTCAACCTCCCCGCTCTGCGGAAGACCGAAGATCGATTGAAATTCTTTGACTGCACTTTGTGTCATTGGACCATAGATGCCATCCGCAGCGATTCTTGGTATGGCAGAATAGACTTCTGCGATCACGTCAAGCTGTTCCTGCATCTGGCGCACCTTGTCGCCGCGCGAGCCTATGGTTAAATTATAGCCGGGCCATGAGGAGGGAACGCCAGATATTTGCTCGGCAGTGTTAATATACATATCAGGGCCATAGAAATGACGGATAATCTCAATAGGCGAATACCCTTGATCACCTAAGCTTTTAGAACCCCATTGTGTCATCCGTATAGTAATAACATACAATTTTGCGCAAAAAATTAAGAATAATAATAGAGTTTTACAGTATCTGTTGCTTTGTTGTAGATAATTTTTTCTACCACATTTTTGAGAGTAGAGTTTTTCTTGGCGATATCAGCGTTAGATAAAAGGACATCATAGACGCTTCTTAGGCGTTTTTGCATTATCTGTCTTATTTCTGTAGGAGAGAGATCCTGTTTGATAGGAGAGAGAAGAGCAAGCTTTTCTTCCAGTCTTTGCTTTTCGTCTTGTAGTCTGATTTTATTCTTTTTATATTCTTCTATTGTATCAATACCATTCATGTAAGCGTCGCGTGCGCGCTGCTCTTTAAAGGAGATCCGGTGAATTAAGTCGGTAAGGCGTTTCTGTTCTGCAGAAGTGGATTCGTGCTGTCTGGGAGATATAATATTGCTGTAGGAAAACGATTCTGTTTGAAATGCTTCTTGTATAGAGGTTAATACGGCCGGTTCTAATTTAGTAGCAGCAACAGAAGTTTTGGCGGCACATTTTCCTTTGGTGTAACCATAACAAGTAAAGTAAAACAGAACTTTGTCGGAGGATTTTACTGCCTTTGCTATCATAGTGCGGCCACAGGCGGGACATTTCACAAGACCTGACAGCCAATGTTTATAGGTGCTGGAAGGGCGTGCTCCTTTTGGCCTGTATTCTGTATGATAGCGTTCTTGCGCCTTATTATATAACTCTTCTGAAATAATCGCCTGATGCTCTCCTTTACGGATAATCCATTCTGATTCATCTTTAATTTCATTTGTTTCATTGCAGTGCCGGTTCCATCTGAGCAGGCCACAGTACATGGGATTTTGGAGTATGTATTCTACAGAACGGCGTTCGAACGGTTTGTGTCTCTGTGTTTCAAATCCCATATCGTTTAGGGAGCGGGCTATCTCAAAAATGCCTTTGTTTTGATTGACATAGGCATCAAATATATAGCGAATGGCAGCAGCCTCTTCTGGGACAACAACGGGAGGGCTTTTGGGAACCTCCATACGATATCCGAGAGGCGGGCTTGCCTGATAACCTCCTCGAAGAGCCTTCTCTGTCATACCTCGCATAACTTCACCAGAGAGGCGGATAGAGTAGTATTCATCCATCCATTCAATAATACGTTCAATAAGGCTACCAAAAGGACCATCTGCTACTGGCTCACTTACACTCATAACATCGATTCCCTGCTTTTTTAACAAGGATTTGTATACAATAGATTCTTCTTGGTTTCTCGCAAAGCGAGAGAATTTCCATACTAAAATAATGTCAAATGGAGTAGGCTTCATTTTGGCAAGCGCGATCATCTGCTGGAACTGAGGCCGCTTATCTGCCTTTTTCCCAGAAATGCCTTTTTCTTCGAAGATATATTCTTCTGATACGATAATATCATTTGCTTTTGCATAATCCAGCAGAAGTCGCTTTTGAGCATCAGGTGAGAGCTCATCCTGCAAATGAGTGCTGACTCGGATGTATAAGGCGCCATTTTTCATAAAAATCTCCATTCCGCCGCCTTTCAGTTGGCGGCACAAATAGTGATGA
>CAMWWW010000041.1 GCA_947178015.1 uncultured Clostridia bacterium | reverse complement strand
GTGCGCTCCGCTGTACGATCTTATTCCGAAGCTGTGTGATACAGATGGCAAATATAATTGGGATTGGAAAGCCAAAAATCAGGGAATAAAAGGATAACAAAAAAGTATTTCGGATCAGCTTCCACGCAAACACGGAATTGAAAAACTGCTGGAACCATTTCAGCCCCACCCACTCTCCTGAGTAGATACCGACAAGTCCCTTCCCCGGAATAAAATTTTGAAATGCCATAATTAGCCCAGTCATTGGAAGATAACTAAAAATCAAATAATATAGCAGTACAGGAAAGAACATTAGCATCAGATATTTATCCCTTCGCAGGTTTTTCATAAATAGACGCTTTCTTTCTTCCTTAGAAAGCTTCACTGCTCTCGTTCCATTTGCACTCATCTTTTTTGTCTCACTCCTTTATTGTTGATGAGTTAATGGTAACATTCTGATGATTTTTACGAAAGATTCATTTTTTTCTACGTTCATTTTGTGCACATTTATTATAAATAGTATGTTTCTACTATAATATTTTGGGCAAAGTATCCTTTATCCGTAACATGATGGTATCGTTATTTTTGAGAAAGGTCCATTTTCCTTTTCAAAAAATGTCTTGCGGTTTTGGGACAATAATGTTATAATCAGAGGAAAATTAAAAATACTGGTACGACCAGTTAGAAAGAGGTAGATAAGGATGGGGCTCGAATAGACAATGCCATATTATTTATCGTTAAGAGGTACAGCGTGATATACCGACTATCTGGCGCCCTTTGTGGCATTTAGGGTTAAAAGTTGATGCATTGACGAGAATAGGAGGATTATCATGTTGAATTATAAGAAATATCAGAGAGTTCCGGTTGTGCATATGCCGGAGAGAGAGTGGCCAAACAAAGAGATTCAAAAAGCACCCGTATGGTGCAGTGTGGATTTGAGGGATGGAAATCAGGCTTTGGTGGAGCCGATGATGGTGGAGGAGAAGATTGAGATGTTCTCCATGCTGGTAAAGCTTGGTTTTAAGGAAATTGAGGTTGGTTTTCCGTCTGCATCCCAGATTGAGTATGATTTTTTAAGACAGTTGGTGGATCGGGCTTTGATCCCAGACGATGTGACGGTTCAGGTTCTGGTGCAGTGCAGAAAGGAGCTGATTGAGCGGACCTTTGAGGCATTGCAGGGTATTAAGAGGGCAATCGTCCATATCTATAATTCCACTTCCACCTTACAGCGTGATGTCGTGTTTCATATGAATAAGGAGGAGATCAAGCAGATTGCTATTACTGGCGCAGAGCTTGTAAAGAAATATACCGCCGAATTTGACGGTGAGATTATATTAGAATATTCTCCTGAGAGCTTTACTGGCACAGAGCTGGAGTATGCTTTGGAGGTGTGCAGCGCTGTTCAGGATGTGTGGCAGCCAACGCCGGAGAAGAAGATTATCTTCAATCTGCCATCTACCGTTGAGATGACAACGCCGAATGTTTATGCGGATCAGATTGAATGGATGCACAAGCATTTTAAGAACCGAGACAGCATCATCTTAAGTGTACATCCACATAATGACAGAGGTACCGGCGTGGCTTCTGCTGAGCTTTCTTTATTGGCTGGTGCGGACCGTGTGGAGGGGACACTGTTCGGGAATGGAGAGAGAACCGGAAATGTAGATATTGTCAATATCGCCTATAATATGTTTTCACAGGGAATTGATCCGGAATTAAATCTGGAACATATCAATGAAGTGATCGAGGTGTATGAGCACTGCTGCAAGATTCCTGTGCACATTCGGCATCCATATGCTGGAAAATTGGTATTTACTGCATTTTCTGGATCGCATCAGGATGCGATCAATAAGGGAATGACAGCGATGAAAGAACGCGGGGACGGCATTTGGGCGGTACCTTATCTCCCGATTGATCCGGTTGATATTGGCAGAGAATATGAGCCTGTTGTCCGAATCAACAGCCAGTCCGGCAAGGGCGGCGTTGCGTTTGTAATGGATACTTATTTTGGATTTAAGCTGCCTAAGGGGATGCACAGAGAGTTTGCCGATGTGATTCAGGCGATTGCAGAGCGGCAGGGTGAAGTTGCCCCAGATCAGATTATGGAGAATTTTAGGGAGCAGTATCTGGAGAAGAAGCAGCCTTATCATTTTTTGAGATGCCGCTATACGGATATAAATGATAAGGATACCCACGTGGCATTGGAGTTTGAGGATCACGGCTCTATTGTGACAAACGAGGCAGAAGGAAATGGACCGATCGATGCGGTGAAAAATGCATTTGAGGCAAAAATTGGAAGGAATGTCAAGGTTCTGGATTATTCCGAGCATGCATTGCAGTCTGGTTCTATGGCACAGGCGGCGGCCTATATTCATCTGATGGATATGGATTCTGGAAAAGTGACTTATGGAGTAGGAATCAGTTCCAATATCACGCGGGCGTCCATTCGAGCTCTTTTCTGCGCAGTCAATCGACTGAGCTAACGTCTGTGACACATTTGGTGTGGCTATCTTGGCGTAATGTGCAGGAGACAGGAATGATAATTGTAACTGGATAATAAATTGTATGGATAATATCTCTTCCCATGGTGTATGATCTGGGAAGAGATATTTTGTTACATAGGAAGGAAAGGAGAGACTATGAAGCGTTCATTTTCAAATCATATCTTTATGCACAGCAGACTGTTAAAAAGCAGGCTGTTTATCCGGTTATTTCTCTCCTATCTTTTGATTATCTCTTTATTTTTTTCTGTATATTCCATTTTTGCCACTTTTCAATATTATTCTGCTTATCGGGATGACCTAAAAAGAAAATATGAACTTAAGGCAGATGCGATAGGAAATTCGATGGATTTCGAACTTTTGAGCGCACAACATATTGTATCCAGTATCAACGGCTCCGCGACGCTTCGCAATCTGTATTCTGCGATTGCGGTGGAGGGAAAGGCCGTCAATTCCTATCTGTTGTATCAGGGGCTTCAAGAGCTGAAAAATATTAAAGCCTCCAGCAACAACTATAGAATCTATAACGTCATCCTTCTATTTAAGGATTATGACCGAGCTTATACCGCCTCCGCCGTCATTCATCTAAACCATGCTTACACGCTGGGGCTTGAGCGCCCATTTGTAAAGCAGGGCAGAGTGAGCGATCTGCTGGACGCAAGCTCTGTGGAGGATATTATCTTTAATACCGAGTATGTGATCTATGGAGATGAGTACTCTTACTCTACTTCCGCAAGGGAAAAGGGGAGTATTCTTGTTCTTTTTAATAAAAAATATCTGGAACAAAAGATAGAGCAGCTTGCGGAGGTCTATACCGGCTATCGCGTTTATCACGCGGACAATATGATTTTAGAAAAGGGAGAGCTCGTCGGCAGTTGTTTTCGAGTCGTATCTAGTGTTCATCCTGAAATATATTATGAGATATATGTTGATTTCAATGATTTTAATATGGGATTTAACGGGGCCTTGGTTATCACGCTCACAATAGGCTTTTTGATCAGTACCGCGTTTGCGGTGCTTGCTTTTGTTCTGTCTCTTCGCTATTATTCTCCCATCGGAAATATCGAACGATTTATCGAGAGCGGCGAGCTGGAAGATGTGGAGCAGGAGGAGCGGGAGGACGAGTTTGGCACGATTATCAAGGGAATTCAGAGCCTGATCGGAGAAAATAATGGTTATAGGGAAAGGATGATCCACATTTCTCCCTATGCAAAGCAGGGGATGTTGCATGGTATTTTAAGCGGAAATATGGAGCAGGATCGACTGCGTATTCTTATTGATGAGCAGTATATCGATCTCAAACGAAGCTATTTTGCGCTTGCATTGACCAATGTCGTATATCAGGGTACAGGAAAGGTTAGTTCCTTAAAGCAGAAGGATGCTCTGGTGCTTATTCAGTCTATCTGTCAGGAGCAATCTTCGGCGGAAATGCAGGTAGATTGTTATGTAAAGGATATCGGAAACGTCTTTCTGATCGTGAACAGCGATGAGATGATCCCTCTTGAAAAGGTATTTTACGATCTTCATAAGACCATCTGCAAGGAAATTGATGATGAAAATTGCCTGATCACCATAGGAGTGGGGCAGGTGGAGGATAATATAGAGAGGCTTAGTGAGGCGTGCCGCGATGCTATGCAGGCGCTTGACGGTATGCTGACAGGAGGCAGAAACACAGTATATTTCTATGAGCCGGAGCAGGAAAAAGATAAGAGGGAATATTATTTTCCAAAAGATGCACAGGGACGGCTTTTAAAGGCATTTAAAGAAAATAATAGCAAAGAGCTTCACGCTTTTTTGGATGAATTATATGAAAAGAACACAAGGGATTATGATGAATCGCCTGAGACCGTGCGCCTTTTTCTGGACGAGCTTCATGTACTGACATTGCATGTACTCAAGAATATCAATGCATTTCAGACAGCAAGGATACAGATTGATAAGATCAAACAAGCGGCAACGCTGGAAGAAATTTTTTCCTATTACCATGCCATCTACGAAACGGTTTGCAAGGAGCTTACCACACTTCTTATGCCCAAAAAGGATATTGAGAAGCTGGATGGGGAAATTCTTGCCTATATAGAAGAAAATTATAAAAACCCCGAACTTTCCCTCGCATTTCTCAGCGAGAGATTCGGGGTAAGTAACAAATACATCTCCACCATCTGCAAAAATCATCTTGGCAAGACCTACTTGCAGTATGTGCAGGAGAAGCGTATTTTGTATGCGGCTGAGCTTTTGCAGACCACCGAAAAATCCATTGAGGAAATTGCAGCCGCCTGTGGTTATAGCAATGTGCTGACCTTCCGCCGGAATTTTAAATCTATCATGAATGTAAATCCCGGAGATTATAGATAAAAATAGCGAGCCGCCTGCTATTTCCTTTGTTTCCACCAGAAATATTTATTGCCAGTTAGCACTCGTATCAGCTTTTCCGGCATCTTTTCATAGTGACTGCCCAACAGATAGCCTGTATATTTTGCCGCGCTGCTTAACAGCAGATATGGCAGTAAATGCCCTTGGTTCGTCTTGATTAGATGCGCTGCCGCCGATTTTACCATGCGGATTCCTTCCGTCTCAGACGATATGCCGGCAAAGACCTGCGGATTCTGCTTTTGCGATACAGCAAGATCAAAATTCCTGCGAAGCTGCTGCATGGCAGTATCTTGATGGGAATGGTATACTTTTGCATCCGCCGCATAATATACGGCCTTTCCTGCATCCAATGCTTTTCTTGCAAATATCATATCTTCATTAAAGATCGCTCTTTTCGGAAAACCGCCAAGCAAAAGATACTCTGTTTTTCTGTAAATTGCACAGACATCCGAGCAGAAAAAAGCCTTAATGCCAAGTGTATTCATATCTTTTTTTGTTTTCTTCCGGCTCTCCTTTGGATAGTTATACCTTCTGATATAAGCGTCCACGGGATTGCTGCCCGAATTGGGAAGCTGCCTTGCATAGGCCACTGCGACCTGTGTATCTTTCATCGCATGATACAATCTGCTAAGCAGTCTCTCATCGGCCGGCACTGCATCCTGTGTCATAAACACCATAAACGCTGCGGTAGAAAGCTCTGCTCCCATGCATCTTGTGCCTCCATGATCGTACTCATTTTCTCTCACATGGTAGACCTCTGCCTCCGGTATCCCCTTGATCCACTCCTTCCGCCAATATCGCCTCCCTGTATTAATCAGAATAATGCGGGATGGCGGCAGGGTTTGTTGATGAAGCCCTATTAATAGATGCCTAAATTTTTTATCTGGTTTATATACGGTTATAATTACGTCTATCTCCGGCGGCTTATGCCTCATATCCCTTTTCCTTTATTTTGTCAATTACCATGGCAACGCTCTTCTGCGCCAGCTCCTCGCTTCTCGCCTCTGCCATCACGCGGAGCAACGGCTCTGTCCCGCTCGCACGAAACAGCATCCTTCCCTCTGTTCCAAGATATGCCTCCGCTTTTGCCACAGCGTCCTTTACATCCGCGTCATTCAGCACCGTGTCTTTATCCTTAACCCTTATATTTTGCAGAAGCTTAGGAAAGATTGTCACTGGCTCCGCAAGCTTGCTTAAAGTGGATTTCTGCTCCAGCATTGCCTCCATAATTTTCAGCGAGGTCAAAATGCCGTCTCCCGTCACAGCATGCTTGCTAAATATAATATGCCCAGATTCCTCTCCTCCTAATCCATAGCCATTCGCTCGCATATTTTCTCCCACATATTTGTCGCCAACGGCCGTTGTTTCATAGCGGATTCCTTCTCGGTCAAATGCTTCATACAGTCCCATATTGGACATTACGGTTGTCACTACGGTATCGCTGGGAAGCTGTCCTTGGCTTTTCATGTAGCTTCCGCATATATACATAATCACATCCCCGTCGATAATCTTTCCATTTTCATCCACGGCAAGACAGCGATCTGCATCTCCATCATAAGCAAAGCCTACGTCCAGCCCTTGTTCCTTCACAAATGCCTGAAGCCTGTCGATATGTGTAGATCCGCAGTCCGTATTAATATTGGTTCCATCTGGATTATTGTTGATTACATAGGTTCTAGCACCCAGTGCATCAAAAACATTTTTTGCAATCGCAGACGCACTGCCATTTGCACAATCCAATCCTACCTTCTTATCCTTAAAAGAGCGTGTGGCAACTGCAATCAGATAACCGATATAACGATTCCTGCCCGCCGCATAATCGGTGGTTCTGCCAATCTTCTCTCTTACAGCAAATGGAATCTCTTCCATTCTGCCATCTATGTAATCCTCGATAAGCGCCTCTACCTCAGGCTCCAGCTTCTGTCCCTCTCCATTCAGAACCTTTATTCCATTATCATAAAATGGATTGTGGCTTGCCGAGATCATAATGCCGCAGTCAAATTCATCGCTTCTTACCACATAAGAAACGCTGGGAGTCGTTGTCACATGAAGCAGATACACATCTGCACCAGAAGCCGTCAAGCCCGCCACCAAAGAATATTCAAACATATAACTGCTTCTTCTGGTATCCTTGCCGATAACGACTCTCGCTTTATGCTCCTTACCATAATACCAACCCAAAAATCTTCCTACCTTATAGGCATGTTCTACCGTTAATTCCTTGTTGGCTTCTCCGCGAAATCCATCTGTTCCAAAATATTTTCCCATATTCATCCTCATTTCTGCGCTGTTTTTTTGTATACAACAGCTTTGTGCCAAACAGCGCGTGGACACAAATTGCTGTGCGAAAATTAATATATTCTATGTACACCTGTCAGCTTTATTGTTCTATTTCTTTTAGGTGCCCGTGCACATAATTAAATAGGGGCAAATTCTTTTGCCCCTATACCATCTTTTACTTATTCACCTAAGCCGCCCTGTACACAGGTAATCAGTGCTGCCAGTGCTTCTCTCTCATCCTCACCCTCGCAGGTAAACTCTATCTCATCCCCACACTTCACACATGCGCCTAATACACTTAGCACGCTCTTGGCATTAGCCGTATTATCCCTAAAGCTGAAAGTTATCACGGATTTAAACCTCATTGCTTCTTTACACAGGATTCCTGCTGGTCTTAGATGGAGACCCGTAGGGTTTTTGATTGTTACTTTTTCCTTTACCATTGCACATTCCTCCAAATATATTTTATACTAAACCATATGTATAAGTTTTTGTTTTCAGCTACTGATTGCCAGCCTAAGCCTTCCACCCCTATACATGGTATTATAGCATTATCCGCAAAAATACACAAGCAAAACCAGAGAACATGCTTCATGGATTTGTGCGTTATGTACTTAGAGGTTCTGTTACTTCTGATTCCTGCGGTGTCTCTGTCTCTGATCCTGTACTTGGTTCTTCGGTCATCTCTTCGGTTTCTTGTGGCTCATTGGTCGGCTCTTCCGGGAGCGGCTTTACCATAACTGGAATTGTCGGCTCCTGTGTCTGTGTCTCCTGCTGATGATAGCCAGTCTCTGTTTCTGGCTCTGTTATATCGCCCCCTCCATGGACACCATTGTTCGCTTCCACTGTGTCCGAGGACGGCTCCTCTGCGGAGGAGGTCTCCTCCTCAGGATACGCCAATATCACTGTAATGCGCGCCTGACGAATCAAAGTAACATTTTCAGGAACAGAAACTTCTATCTCAAATACATGAACACCGGCATCTCTGCCACTCAGATCAATGGTTGGATTCAACATTCTGGCGTTGAGCAATGCCAGATCTGCTGGAAGCCCCTCCAGCTCAACCATGGCATCCGGCGTTACTTCATAGCTCATATCCATCGTATCAGGAGGATTCAGCACAGTCAGAACATCCGTAGAAATATGGATGCTTCTTCTCTCCAACTTCTCTACTTTAAGAACAACCTTGATATAGCGCTCCTCTTCATTCAGCAATTCCGTCCCCTCTGGAAGATAGGGAAGAATATCAATAACACCCTCTCTATTTCCAGTCAGATCCGTCAGACTCAGTGCTTCCTCTGACGATGGAATCACAATCTGAGAAACCCCGGCCATCACATCCCTTGTCCCCTTCACCGACACGCTGCTGTGGGACAGCTCCATACCTGTATACCGATAGCCATCGGCAACCTCACCATCCGCCTTCAACTGGATCGGCACCGACTGATGCCTTAAAATATCCGCGCCAGCCAGAAGAGAAACTGCACTAATTGTAATGTGCTCATTCTTTGCATACTCGATCACCTTGCCATTGCCATCTATCAAAATAAGGGGAACGCTCTTCCCTCTCACATCGGTCGACATGCCGTCCACATCTACTTGAACCACCACGCGGTGAATCTGCTCCATCACAGATTCTGGCGCCTTGATATTAACCACGTTAGGAGAAACTTCCGTATCCCCCACAAGATAACCATCCGCCGGAGAACCCTCCGTCTCAATCTCAACTGGGAAACGCTGCGATCGAATCGGCTCCACCACAATCTTCATGCTCTCCGTGATCTTGTTCTGCAAAATCACACCCTCCGGGAGCGACACAATATTAATTGGCACGGCCCCCACAGAGGATACCTCGCTAAAATCTACTGTTGCCTTAATCTCGCTTCGGTCCAGCTTATCAACCTTAGAGCGGGGTCCCTTCACCACAATGGACGCCGTCCTATTTTCCTTAATTGTGTAAACCTGCCCCTCTCCCTGTCCGGTAATCGCATCCTCATTTAAGATCGTGATCTCCACGGCACGGATTGTACTAATGATATCCGGATCATTAATATTAACCACAACCAACCACAATATAAAGGCGAACACAACCGACATAATTTTTAACATCAAATTATGAGTGATCCACTTTTTCATTCTTTCGCCTTCCCTTCCAGAGCCTAAACCGTCTTGCATCAATGGTCTTATTCTGAAGCATCACCAGCTTATTTTTCAGATTCTCACTATCCAGATTCCTTAACAGCCTTCCGCCAAATGCGATCGTCACCTTTCCGGTTTCCTCCGACACAATGATCGTCATAGAATCCGTCACCTCGCTGATGCCCAGCCCAGCCCTATGTCTTGTTCCCAAATCCTTGCTGATCTCCATATTATCTGAGAGCGGCAGATAACAGGTAGCAGACACAATTCGATCCCCTCTTATTATAATAGCACCATCGTGCAAAGGAGTATTATGTTCAAATATATTAATAAGTAACTGGCTGCTAATCAAAGAATCCAAAAAAATCCCTGTATTCTCATATTCTGTGAGCGGAACATCCTGCTCAATTACTATTAAAGCACCCGTCTTGGTCTTTGCAAGAGCAAAAGACGCCGTAACAAGCTCCTGCACCGTCTTGTCACTAAATCTCTCCTTGGTTCCCTTCGCATCATCGAAAGGGATCACGCCTGTAATAAAATTCTTGCGCCCAAGCTGTTCCAACGCCTTGCGCAGCTCAGGCTGAAATATAATGATAATCGCTGTCACACCAAGCCCCAGCGTCCTCTCTGCCAGCCATATAATCGTGCTCATCTGAAACAGCACCGCAAGCAGTATAAACCCAAGCAATACCGCAATTCCCTTAACCAAAATCCACGCGCGGGTATTCTTGATCCACACCATTACCTGATACAGCAGAAAAGAAATAATCACGATTTCCACAATATCTGTATATTTAATGCTTGGAAGACGAGACATTTTCGCGAGCCACTCTGATATTGTCTCCCACAATGCTTCCATCTGATTCACTTCCCTTCCATTTTCCAAAGTTTTCCATTATCCATAGCTCAACGTACCTATGACTGGCGCTTTGTTCTCTGTGCATTAATCCTCTTTACATTAACATGGGGCGTACTGACACTCATCTTTGGCACTGCCTTGACATAATACACATAATCATCATCCTCAAAAGAAACCCGCTCCGTCCGCGAATAATCCACGGCAAATATAAAAAATTGCAGGGCTAACATAATAAGAGCCGCGACAATATTACCAACGATCATGCTTACTATGGACGCGGACAAATCCAAGCTAAATTCTCCCACAAGAAGAATCACCATATTCACCACCATACCCGTTCCGATGGCAATCGGCCACGCATAATCAATCGACAAGCTTTTAATCAAAAACACGATCACCGTTGTCACGATAAAAGCAACCGCGGTAAGCATCATCAACTTATTTTGAAGCATACCATCAATAATCATCGTCAGATTCTGAAGCAGCGGCTCTGTGGTAGAATTGCTGAGAGCAGGCGAATTTGCCTTGGCATACTCCAAAAAATAATACACGATAACTCCCATTCCCGCAGGCACTGCCGCCGCGATTCCTCCGGTCAGCCCTGCGAGCAAAGGCACCAGATAAGGCAGCTTCAACCAGAATAAAATAGGTGTGAGAATCAAAATATACCCAATGGAGGAGTCAAACCTTATATATAGAAGAAACATCAACAAAAATAACACCAGCGCCACTCCTGCCAATTCCAGCGACACCGCATAAAAATGCGCAAGGATAAACACGCCACACAACAGAGCCATACCGCCAATCGGAATAATCGAGCACAGCAGCGACGCCATCGCCACCACTACTGGACTTTCCAGCCTCTCCATATAGCCTATATTCGAATTGATCAACGTAAATGTAATTAATGCGCCAAAGAATTTCAGCACCGCAATCACATAGATATCAAATTTTCCATAAAATCTTTTAAGTTGTTCTTTTATTACAAGTATAGTCGCCATATCCTAGCTTTCCCCGCCTTTCGCTTCCTCCTGATTAATCTGCTTCACCTTCTTAAGCTTTGCGCGAAAACGTCGCAGACTCTTCATTCCCATATTATATTTGACGCTGTATATAATAAAAGAAAGTACCAAATATACTACCAGCAGTATTACATAATAGGTCAGAAATTTTTTGATAATCTCTACAAAATCCAATGTATATAGATTTTCCATCAAATATTCTATATAATAAAGAACAAAACAGGCAGCTACCATAAGATATGCAAGTGTGACTGCTGCTGCTGTCTTAATCATATAAAAACTTACATAATCACTGTGGAAATATTTGGTCAACTTCATGACCTTTTTTCCCTTTCTTTTTTCATATATCGCCATTCGGGTCATCAGCTTTACCTTATCTTCATTGAGCATCCCTTTACTCCTTCACCGCGATCTTTTTTACTGCATCAAATCTTATTATAACATACCCTTTCCATAATTTATAGTACTTTTTCAAAGTATTTCCTTTCAAAGTACTTACAATTTGTAGCATATTTTCCAATTATAGTTTTTTGAAATATATACCTTTTTGTAAGAGTTACTTGCGTAATCATTTTTGAGAGGGGTCCGCGCAGAGAATCGCCTATAGTCCTCCGTCACCCCGCTCTCGCTTAGTGA
>CAMWWW010000040.1 GCA_947178015.1 uncultured Clostridia bacterium | reverse complement strand
TGATCATTGCCCAGAGCAACCGACCTTCCCGAATCCACATTGAAACCGCGAGAGATGAGACGCTTTGTTAACTCCTTCCTGATGACCTTTATGCATTGGTGATTAACGGCGACTTCGACCGGATTCGTTGAGAAACTGTCCTGTATCTCTCAGTATTCCAATGAGCATGGCTCTTTTTTGATTAAAACTTGATTTGGATGTCAAAAGTATATTTTTTGATAGGACATCGTCAATTGCACAATACAATTAGAGACAAGTGGTACTAAAGGCGGTTTATGAGTTAAAAAATGCTGTTTAACGCTCATATCCTTGTCTCTGTCTTGTTTTTCCAAGCCACATTTTATGCAATTTTTCATAGATTTTTGAATATATGACTAGAATTAATGAAAGGATAGGGAACATATGTTTTCAGATGAATTGCGTAGTATTTTTGCTGAATACGAAGAAAAGGAGAAAAAAATAGATTACAACAAGATTTTATTAGAATTACACGATAAATGGGAGAGGAGGATTGAAGATTATGTTGATAAAGCTTATTTGAAAATAAAAGAAGAGTTGAGGCAAAAAGCACTTAGTGGTGATGTAACTGTAATGAAAGGACTGTTTATAAAGAAGCGTTACATTTGGACCGTGTATGGATGGAATCATTGGTGCAATGATGAGACATTAAAAATAAGGGAGGATTTGCTAAAAAACAACATATATCGAAAGGCATTAAACTCTTTGACAAGAGAGCAAATACTAAAGTTTTGGGTTTATTTTGATGACACAGAACTTATGAAAAGAATCTGTGAAAGATGTATTGCGGATGGTTTGAAGGCAACTTGCTCAAAAACAAAAGATAAGGAATTTAATTATGACTGTTTTGCAATAAGGGTTGAACTGTATTTGGATACTTGAATTTTTAAGTGATTGGAATTTGGAATGTATAGAAAGCTTTATCCAGAGGGCAGCCTGACCCTACACAGTGGCTATGGGGAGTCAGTATATATCTAAGGCTTTCATGGGGTTCAGTTTTGTGAATCCGTCCATGTAACCCAGAGCATGAGCAAAGCAGGGTATCCATACGACAATGTGCCAATGAGTTGATGTTGTTGGATGTTTAACAATACTTTTGTTGAGAGGGGTGATGCAAATGGCTTCATGGTTTTTCGAAACTCTGATTAAAATTATAAAATTTATTTGGAATGCTCCTGTCTGGGCGGTGGTATTGGTGATTGTCATTTATGCCGTTCTGTATTTCATAGGAGAGCTTTTCGGCATCTTTGATAGTTCTGGTGGGTCTGGAAGTGGGGGATACGGAGAAGACTCAGACAGCATGTATGCAGATGAAACTTCTCAAATCAATTTCGATAAACCGAATCCGCCTTTTGTCTTCTATGACTATAATGGAGACCGTAGAGGAAGAGGTGATTGTTTTCAAGATAGTAAAGGATACCGTCGTAGTTGGGGAGACGGATTTTATGATGGGAAAGGCTACTATCGGAGTTGGGGCGAAAGTTATTATGATGCTCGTGGTTATTTTCGCTCCTGGGGTGATTGTTTTTATGATACACAGGGTAACCTCGTGTACCCGAATTGGTAAGAATACTGAGCGATTAAGAAATAAGGGGATATTTTGTGTTTTACATCTCTGAGATTGATGGACATTTTCAGGAGGAATATTTCGGCATTTCTCTTTGGCGAGAGGCTTTTAATCTTAGCTTCAGAGAATCTCATGTATGTGGTGTATGACTGAGGTGTCCAGAATGCAGAAGGAACAAAAATTGCGATACTGTTCGCGATTATTTTCGTAATTCCCACATTTTTGGTTAGTGTAGTGGGGCTTTAAGCATAATTATCAGTTTCCATCGTTAGTCTACGTTATTTCAAACGCTAAGAATTTGTAGGAGTAACTTTACTTGAAAAGTGACTTTTTCTGCCATGGTATTATGCAGATGTCATTCAGGAATGATGCCTAAAATTAATGCAAAGGGATGATATACTGTAATGGCAATGAAGATTGCTAGGGGTTATGATTTCAAGGGATATTTCCGTAGTTAGGGTGAGTGCTTCTATGACTTACAAGGGAATATGATTTACTCCGATTGAGAAATTCAGTTAAAAGCAGTTAAAATTTTTTTAATTCCAAAGGGAGGAATTTTATGGGGTTTTTAGATATTTTCAAGAAAAATGGAAGTTCTGTGCGACCGCAGCTTACTGCAGATGAGGTTTTGGAGCAAGGTAAGGCTTTCGAGGCGCAGGGTGACATGGAGGCCGCTTTTAAGACCTATTTGCAGGCTGCCGAGATGGGTAACACCGAAGCAATGCACAAAGTGGGCCAGGCTTACCTATATAAATATAAGGGTGCGCCGTTCGACCTCAAAAAATCTGCAGAGTGGTATGAGAAAGCAGCCAAAGGTGGGCGCATCCCCGCTATGATGATGATTTCCCAGTGTTACTTGGCCGGCGCTGGTGTGACTGAGTCCGATGAGATCTCCAAGCAATGGATGGAGCGTGCAATTGAGGAGTCTAAACAGATTGGGGAAACCAGGACAATCGAAATCGCTACTAGGCGTTTGAACGATATGCCCAGGACTAAAAAATCCATGCAGGCTCTTTATGAGGTCGCTATTCAGATGGAGGGGATTCCTCCCCAGAAGTAACTCCCGTTCTCAAGAGTGGATTAGTAAGCTAAAAACGATGATGCTGTATATAGTTTGCATACTTGCTAGCTTACTCTGCGAATGATCTAGTGGTCGATTATCCGATTTAGTGAATCGAATGTGATTAGACTTGGTTTAGAAAGGGAGATAGCTTGAAACATCATAGAAGGGATGTTTGTTATGGATCAACAGGAATATAATCAAATGATTTCAGCCCTAAAAGAACGGGTAGCCAACGGCGATGTAGAATCTATGAGGTATCTTGGTGATTTGTATTATCAAGGTACTTCTGGCATCGATGAAAACACCTTTGCTGCCTTGCCGTATTGGAAAATGGCAGCGGATTACGGTGACAATGACATGGCATTCAAGGTCGGACTCTGCCTCATGGCGGGCATCGCCTGCGAAGAGGACGATATGCAGGGTTATAAGTACCTTAAGCAGAGTGCGGATGGCGGCATCGTAGAAGCACAATATAGGGTTGGCTTGTGTCTCCTAGATGGGCTTGGTACAAGTATGGATCATATGGCTGGCGAGAAGTACCTACGGGCTGCTGCATGTAGAAATCATCCTCAGGCACAGCTTGACCTTGCCAGAACTCGGATACAGGAGGGTAATGATGGTTTCCAAGAGGCC
Source organism: uncultured Clostridia bacterium (assembly GCA_947178015.1). Classification (GTDB taxonomy): domain Bacteria; phylum Bacillota; class Clostridia; order Lachnospirales; family Lachnospiraceae; genus RGIG8607. The sequence continues at coordinate 8,560 of CAMWWW010000040.1, read as the reverse complement.
ATGCATTGGATCTGTTGTGCCCACCTAAACGGTGTTGAGGAGGCAACCAATATGCTTGACATCTTAATGCAGAGTCCTGGAAATGAATCCGCTGTGAGAGCAAAGTTGGCATATATTCGATCTCATGGGGTCATTCCGCAGAAGGAAAGTCTTGCTTCCCAGTCTGATGGGGGTGGTTGCTATATTGCAACAGCCGTATATGGCTCATATGATGCGCCGGAGGTTTTAATCCTACGCTCTTTCCGGGATCAGGTATTGCAGAAGCACTGGATTGGAAGGCTTTTTATCAAAATCTATTATTTTTTTAGCCCTCCGATTGCCAAACATTTAAAGAATGCTAGAAGAATCAACAACCTGATTCGAGTGGCACTGGATCAGGTCGTTGCAAGGCTATCTAGGGATTAAGGTGATCCACAAAGGGAGGTTAAGAGCATGGAACATGGTTCGAATTTAGGAGAATTTACCACACGCGATCTCGAAGACAAGGTTTGTGATTGTGATAATCTCTCTGATTTTCAGGGATATATACTGCCCCATTTGCAAGATGAGCGAAGCGCATGGAAAGAGAAAATCAACTCAATTATTGCCGAAAACCACTACACAAAAGATTCATTTGCCAAGCTGTGTGAGGTTACGAGACCGGCAGTTTCAAAATGGTGCAATGGCTCGCTGCCCAGTGGACGTGAGCATTTCATCAGAATAGGATTCGCAGCACATTACAACCTTCAAGAATTCAATTTCTTCCTTCAGCGATACGGAAAGTATCCTGCACTTTACCCAAAGTCACTGGAAGACAGTGTGTGCATCTTTATCCTTAACTCAAAAACTTATCCTCATACTTACCAGCAATACACGCTCATTCTCGGCAAGATTGAAAGCGTAATGAAAAATATGCAAACCTTATCCTCCTCGCCGTCGTACGATACATCTACATTGGGCAAGGAACTCCTTAAGGTACAGTCTGAGGATGAATTGGTTGAATTCATAGAACAGAATGCTTCTTCATATCTGCAAAAATATGAAAAATTTTATTCTTACGTGCAAGCATTTATCGTCGCGAATAACTACGATAAGGTCAGCGACAAACAGTACAGCATTCACTCCCTTGCTAATACACAGGGCTGGACATCTTCCATGCGTCAATGTGTGTCAGCCATCAGGCAGAGGAAATGGTTTCCACTTCGCCGAAAGGTGGTAGCTCTGGGGCTTCATCTCAATATGACGGTGGAGCAAGTCAATCAGATGCTGTCCTTTGCTCAAATGGAAACCCTATGCGCAAAGAACCCAGTCGAGTCAGCAATTATCTATACTCTGAACGATGCAGAGTTGAATGAACAGATTTTCTGTGATGGCGGGAACGACCTGTGTGACCTTGTACGAGAGACATTAGAAACTCTTGATCTTGCAGGAGATGATTTACTATTAAAAGATTTGGAGTGTAACCCTTAATGAATAAGATGCAAACTACTTCATTTGAATCGGCCTCGAATGAATTTAACCTTGTTGTGCTAGAACAGGGGAAAATTAAAAGCTACTGCTTTGTTTTCACTGAGAAATTAACTATTGGCAGGGCTACTCCCGTTAGTAATCCAGACATTCCCCTTTCCTCGCCCATTGCAGGGCGTAGTCATGGAGAATTTCTTATGATTGGAAGTCAAATTTTTTACTGCGACAAAGGCAGCAAAAACGGTACATTCTACAATGGAAGGAAAATTAAGCAGGGTATCAAAAAGCAGATTAACCCTATCATGCTTAGCTCTGGAGATATTCTTCGCATAGACTATGAAGATTTAAGTAAACCGGATCCTAGAGGTGTGTGGATGCTCATCACATCCAATGCCATACAGGGTGAGTGGAGTGTTTTTTCCTTGGTAAATCGTGAAGAGACAACTATTGGGAGAAATAGTGCGTCTTGCAATATAGTTTTGCCATACTCCTATATTTCCAATAAACACGCACTAATCACATATTTAAATGGCAACTATTATGTTTCAGATTGTGAAAGTAGGGAGGGGACATGGTTAAATGGTAAACGAATAGAGAATGCAACGCTCCTTAGGGAAAAGGATTGCTTCTCGATTTGTGATTTTTACTTTATCTTCACAGGGGGCTCTCTTGTCTATAATAGCAAAGCACCACAGCACATTGAACCAAAACGAAATTAAGCTTATGGCGAATGATAAGCCATTTTGAGAGCCAATATTAGGGAGGAAATCGTTTTGAGTCTTTGTGGAAACAAAGCAATCATTCTCTTAAGGAGTATTAAACTTGAGTTGTATCATGGCAAGATGGTTGTGATTTTTGGCATATCTGGTGCAGACAAAAGTGCCTTGATAGCTTGTCTCAACGGCAATAAGCAAGCGGTAGTCTCAGGACCAATTCAGTTAATAGGTGAAGAGCTATATAAGAATTATGAATGATTGAAATGTTTAATCAGCTCTGCACTGCAACATTATCAACGACCAGCTTCTGTTTATCTTTTGCCTAGTTCGAAAAGTGGAAACTGTTAGTATTGTTGTACGTACATCTTGGTCGTTCAGCTGATTTTCTCTGGAATCTAATTTGTTATGGATGGCATATTGCAAATCCTCTCATATTTAGTGCTCAGTTGCTGAGAAATGAAAGCTTGGAGAGCATAAGTGATTTGAATTCGATTCCACTTAAAATTAATGAGCAATTTTCTATAATGCTACATGAGTCGAAAGGGAGGTTTACATATTCAGATTAGCATTTGATTGTTCATTGGATTATGTTGGCTGTATTTGCAACAGGATTTATTTTAGCAGGTAATCTTGTACCATATCGCATATCATAGGATTTTCAATTAAAGGAGGAGCTTGCTTATGGCCGCCATTACTCGTTTAATGCAGTACGGAGAAATATTTGGTGGGACAATAAAAAACGAAATAGGTCAAGGCTCTGGCGGAACGACTGCTGTTTATCGCCTTGTTTCAAATGATGGTTTTGAGGAGACAGCTTTAAAAGTCGTTCCGATTTTCAATATGCCGGGGAGGAAATCAGACTACGCAGACTACCAGGAGAGCCGCGAATCACTCTGCAAAAAGGCAATTCTTGAGGTTAAGATATTGTCCCGCTTAAAAGCAGTTCCCTATATTATGCCCTATATGAGATACTGTTTTAAGGATTGGGATGAAGAGTTTTCTTTCGGATGTGATATGCTGATCCAGATGCCACTCCTAGAAAACATCTACAAACTTGTTATAGATAAAGAACCTTTATCAGAGAATCAGGTTATTACTCTTGGAAAAAATCTCTGTTCGGCACTGATTAGATGCCATCAGATTGATATCATTCATCGTGATATTAAACCCCAAAACATTTTTCGTAACGAAGTGGGCGATTATGTTTTAGGTGACTTTGGAATTGCTCGAATCAAAAAGCCGGAAGACAATGTAAGCAGAATCGAATGCACACGCCCATTCGCTGCTCCTGAGCAAGTTAAATTTAGGCAGGCAAACCCACGAACAGACATTTATAGTTTGGGCTTGAGCCTGTATTATCTGAGTAACCATAACCGCCTTCCGTTTCTTTCAAGCACATTCACATTAGATTCTTACGATGCAACTCAGCGTCGAATCGGCGGGGCTTCTTTGCCTCCGCCGGAGTTTTGTAGCAAAGCATTGTCTGGCATTATTCTCAAAGCATGCGCATATCGACCAGAGAAGCGATTCCAAAGTGCTGAAGAATTTTTATACTGCTTGGAGGCATTATCTCCCTCACCGTACGATAGGACACCGCCAAGCTCTCCATTTGACCAAGCCATTCCTCCTCAAAAATCGAGGAAGCCAGACCACTATGTCATGGATGCAATGGGGAGCATAATTCCACTTCCTGTGGGCGATTCAGTAAAATACGAAACTAAGTATGCCAAACCAGGTGACGGATTTGCCTTGAGAAAAGACAGTGATTTGGTTGGGGATATGTATCAAACTGATGCGGCGCACCCCGGTGATTCCTTTTTACTGCCTCCTCAGCATGACATTAGCGGCAAGCAATCAGAAAAATCTCAGCACATACCTACCGCTAGACCTGAATATTCTGTTCTGGATACTGCCCAACTTGCTCAGTTGGCTGCAGAGGGTGATCCGGTTGCACAATATCAGTTCGGCGAGATGTGCTTTTTCGGCGGGAAGGGAATCTCTCCTAATCCAACCAAAGCTGTGGGTTGGTTTATGAAAGCTGCCGAGCAAGGTGATGTTTCTGCTCAACTTATACTAAGCGACTGCTATTATAATGGAATGGGGGTGGAGGAAGATCACTTTGAAGCTGTTAGATGGGTGCGCAAAGCTGCCGAACAAGGCGATAGTGTCGCTTATTGGACTTTGGGTGTTTGCTACTACAGGGACGATGGTGTCCCAGTATCATGCAACAATAAAGGAGAAGCTGTCAGATGGTTCAAAATGGCGGCAGAGCGAGGTCATGCCAAGGCTCAATCATGGCTTGCGGATTGCTATTATTACGGTGTTGGTGTACTGAAAGATGTTCGTCAAGCTGTTGTATGGTACGAACGAGCTGTCGCTCTAGGTGATCCAGACGGTCAATTTGGTCTTGCTGTTTGCCATCTGACTGGTGATGGCGTTCGTAAAAGCCCATTTGAAGCAATTAGGCTATTTCGTGATGCTGCAAGTCAAAACCATGTTAGGTCGCAGTATTACTTGGGTGAATGCTACTATGCAGGATTCAATGGAATCATTATAGATCGTATCGAAGCATTCAGTTGGTTCAGAAAGGCCGCTGAGCATGGGTTTCCCCCAGCTCAATACCGTCTAGGGGACTGTTTTTTTCATGGTTATGGCACTGAAAAAAATAAAAATAAGGCAATTATATGGTACAAAACAGCAGCAAAAGGTGGTTTCCCTGAAGCAGAAAAGAAACTGAAAGAGCTGCATGTTTCTATATAAATATCGGGAGTTGGATACGGAAGCTACTAAATAAGTGGTTTTCCGTATTTAACTTTTTGTCATTCAAGGATTCAAGTAGATATTCATTGTAGACCATCTGGGAAAAGATATCGGAAAAATGTTTTCTGAAAAATGAGGGTATGTAATGATATAAAAAGCTTTCTGCCAATGAGTTTATTCTACTCCTACCAGAATGCATGTCACATTGTCTTGACCTCCATTTATAAGTGCTTGAGTAGTTAGAGCTTTTATAGTATGTTCGATATCCGTTCCTTTATTTATAATCTGTCGTATTTCCAAATCTGAACACATATCATAGAGTCCATCGCTACATATAAGCACTTTATCTCCGGGTCGTAGTGGAATCCACTGGCTCTCAATCGGGTGTAGCCTAAAATCTATATTTTTGCCAATATAGTTTGTTAAAACATGGCTATCATGTTTTTGCTCTGGAGTGTCAGCGGGATAAATCCCATGTTGCTTTTTCGTTTCAGACAAAGTTTGATCCCTTGTTAATTGAAAGAGATTGTTGTTTCGAAATAAATAAGTCCGACAATCCCCAATATGGTAAATTTTAAATTGTTCACCATTTGTGCAGACTATGCTTCCTGTTGTTCCACACTTGGCTTTCTGAAGTTTTCTTATCTCCTGATTGGCAAATGAAAATCCATTTCGCATCTGGCAGTCAATTTCATCATGCAGTAAATCGGCAGTCAAACCAGTGGCTATGTCACGAAATATTTTAGCGGTCAAATATGCCGCAAGTTCTCCGCTCTCTAGTCCTCCTATTCCGTCGAAAACCGCAAAGCAACGCCATGAATTATTGGCATGGTCTTGATGGCAGTGATATTCGAGAGTTGGAGCAAAATGCTCATTGATAAGATGAAGTAACAGGAAGTTGTCTTCATTGATTGTGCGGATTTTACCTAAATCGCTTGAAACTCCTGCCAAAAGTTTTTGGGTAGATCTACTGATCTGATCTGCCGCGATATGCGCATTGGATAATCGCATAGATAGATATGCCAACTCGTTCTGCTCCATATCTATACGTTGCAGATTTTGGTATTTCATAGTGTTCATCCCTTTCTGTATGCTCTATAATTTATTCTGTCATATCTCTGTTTCATTGTTTCAATCAAAGTTCTTCAGTGCAACAACACATTTCAGGAACGGCTACTGGTGTATCCTATCAAAGGGGGGATGACGAATTTGTAACCTGCATTAAGGGTATCATGGACATCTATAAGGTGCTCTATGACCTGCTGTTCCAGTAATGAGCATAGATAAAAGACATTTCTAGTTTTTAAGCAAAACCTAGAAATTGTTATCAATTTACCGAGGGTTACCAAAAAGGTTGGTTCTGAATATATCAGGAATGGCATCCGTAGCACATTTGTGTTTGAGGAGTCTTCGGACGGTGTGTGGCATATAAGTGTTTATGGACAACCTCAATACCCATGCCATCGTTTCCATGTACAAGGTCTTCCATGCCCAGAGGGCATAACGGATTGCAAAGAAGCTGAAGATTCACTATGTCCCAAAGTTAGGAAGTTGACTAAACATGACAGAGATAGAACTCAATGCTATGGCGCGGTCAGACACTGAAAGACATTAGTAGGAACTGATGGCATGGGAAATGAATGGTACAAACATTTGCTGATATCTAGCAGTAGACAGTGCCAGAGAAAATTGGCTTTCCGATATCCAAAGATTGAGGTATCAGTTCAGGAATAGGGAACTGCTTTACTTAAAAAAAATATATATATGAGTTTCTACACTAGTATCTACTTTGTGCTTGAATCACAAAGCTCCCACCATCCGCAGATAGCGAGAGCCTTGCGGTAGATTGTATCATTAAGCCTAGTAGTAACGAGAGGACATGATATGTTGGGGATAAGACTAATTTCTCATTCAAAGATTTATCCAAGTCCCTCAACAATTTTGAGCTATGCCCTCATCTTTTTTAACAGTCTTCTCAGGGTGTATATTGTTTTATTTTTAGTGCTGCATTCCTTTTGTGGAATTTTCTGGCATAAATGGTGGGTTTAAAAATCTTTCCAGTATCCATTCCAGTTGGAAATCGCTTCATTAGTCATATAGTTACCGTATTCCATCACGCCTACATTAATAATGGAAGTTGTTCTGGATGTGTTGACAAAGAACGCATTGTAGGCAAAAACCTCTCCATTGCTGAGTTTTGATGGGTTGGGAGGACTGCTAATCTGTCCCTTGAATACGCCAATTTCAACATGCTTTGCATATGCATTGGGGTTACCAGCACCCATACCACCAGCATCATAGAATACTTGACCTTGTGGGATAATCTGTCCCTCATACAAATCGGAGATATCCGAGTCGTGCATTAGCCCAATGGTCATATAGTCCAGTGTGCCATCCGCATAATAGACTTTGTCGATACTTTGGAGCAGGACATAGCCCCATCTGGTGTTTTTATATACCACCTTTCCGGTGAATGGAGCAAAAACACGACCTCCCGGAACAATGTCGATAACATTACTGTTTTTATGAGAGTAAGATTCATATGCTATCTGAGTCAAGTGCATCACTGGAGCGGGAAACCATGCTTTCTCATAGCTTTCCGTATTTTGCTCAGGAGGGTTGGAATTGTAAGTTCCGTTTGGGTCGATAAGCTGACCGTGCTTTAAAAGGTTGAGCATGATGAGGTTTTGAGAACTGGAGCCAATATAATCGCTGATTCCGTTAACTTGTGCGATATTCGTACGGAAGGAGAAACTGGAATCAATGCCTAAAGACTTAAGTGCAGTTGTTATACTAAAAGAATATCCCGTATAGACAGGAAAGTAACTAATCTGAGGAGTCGTGTCATTGCTTGGCGTAGAATTCTCAGATACAGGGATGAGTATCCAATGTGCACTTATGCCATCATGGATGTTCCAAAGTTGAACACGTTGGTTGTTGTAACAACCCATGTGTCCATTATCAACATCAAGAATTCTGCCAGGGCTAATCCTATTTTGAATCACATAGGAGTCGCTATCTGTGACCTGGAAGAATCTGAACAAACAGGCTGGTGTGGAGTCCCAAGGGTAGAGCCAGAGACGAGCTCCACTTTTTGAAACGCCACTCTCAACATTAACAACTTTACCAGATTTTTTATGAATTATTAAGAACCAGCCATCACCCATATTTTTAATTGTGAAGATTTGAGCATCACTGTCGTTACGCTGATACAATTGGAAATAAGTGTAAGTGTTAGCACCGCCACCTGAGAGATCCAAGACATAGTTGGGATCAGCGGCAGAGGCGATAATCCCCTTCGGGGTAGGCATACTTGTAGCTAGCGGCGGACACTGGGATTGTGGACATACTTACGAGCATGGCGATAACACAAAATAAGCTGAGGATTTTCTTGATATTTTTCATGATAAAAGCTCCTTTCTGTTAATATCATGGGGCAAAGCCCCAGATGATGTTTTGTTCCATTTAAAAGTGTTCTTATTTTTCTCTTATATCACCTCCAACATTGTAAATTTGGTTTAATTAAGGGGCATCACCTCGCTCAAGTATTTGGCCGATATCATCTGCCGACGATACCATTATCCACTATATATTTTGCAATTTGACAGGCAGAGTTTCCTCGTTCAGTTTGTTGTGTT
>CAMWWW010000039.1 GCA_947178015.1 uncultured Clostridia bacterium | reverse complement strand
CCAGTGGCAGGGCTGTTGATGCCTCTGCTTTCCGGGCTTATTTTTTTATATTATAAGAGAGTGGCATATAAGCAGTTTGGAGGGATTACGGGGGATCTGGCAGGATACTTTTTACAGCTTTGTGAGATTTCCTTGCTTGTGCTTGCCGTGGTGGTTGCGTTGATACCAAATATTATATAGAAGAAAAGGGGAAAAGGAATGAAGGCATCGAATGAGCTTCGCATTTTGTTAAAATCTATAGATCACAAGGGTTATCCAGCTTATAAGGATACAGCGGGAGAGTGGAGGTTTCCTAATTACATTCTATTTATTGATCACGTGCAGGGTGATCCATTTGCGTCGCCGTCCAGCCTGCGGGTGCAGATTCCTTGTCAGGCGGCAGGGCTTCCAGAGGCATATTATAAAGAGGATTGTTCCCGCATCGCTCTTCAGGATTTTTTGGTTCGGGAGCTTTCCAGACAGTTTGAGCAGTACAATTTTAAGGCGAAGGGGTCTGGAAAGAGCGGGTTATTGTCCATCAGCCGTTGTGGGCAGGAGGTTTTGCCGCGCAGCGCTTGCGAGATAACCAAGGGAACGCTGATTGTGCGCTTTTATACGGGCTTTCCTGCTTTTGGACGCACCATAAATGCTGGTGAGCTGGAAAAGATTTTATTTGATTTTCTTCCACGTTGTATTGAGAACAGCCTATTTTATAAAAATTTGGATCAGAAAAAGCTGGAACGGGCAATCTTTCTTGCAGAGGATCAGGCAGAGCTCAGAAGACTTTTAAAGGAGGAGGGGCTTGCTGCTTTTGTGGCAAATGGCTCTGTGCTCCCAAGAAAGAGCGGCGTGTCTGAGCTTCCTCTTACGGACAGTGTGGCCTTTGTCTCGCCTGCGTCCATGGAGAGGACGCTTGTGCTGCCTCACCGCAAAGAGGTGAAAGGAATGGGAATACCAAGGGGCGTGACTCTGATTGTCGGAGGCGGGTATCATGGAAAGTCTACACTATTGGAAGCGATTCAATCTGGTGTGTACAATCACATTGAGGGAGACGGCAGAGAGCTTGTAATCACGGATGACACAGCAGTGAAGCTTCGCGCAGAAGACGGAAGATCGGTGAGGAAGGTCAATATTTCTTTATTTATCAATGATTTGCCGGACAAGAAAGACACGACAGTTTTCACGACGGCGGACGCCAGCGGAAGCACTTCACAGGCTGCCGGGGTGGTGGAAAGTATAGAGGCGGGTTCCGGGCTGTTTTTGATTGATGAGGATACCTCTGCGACAAACTTTATGGTGCGGGATGAATTTATGCAGCAGGTAATTATCCGGGAGAAGGAGCCAATCACGCCATATATTGAGCGTGTGAGAGACCTATATGAAAAGGCCGGCATCTCGACCATTATGGTGGCGGGAAGTTCTGGTGCATTTTTCCATATTGCGGATCATATTCTTTTGATGGATTGTTACCGAGCGGAGGAGATCACGGAGCGCGTGAAGGCGCTTTGTAAGGAGCGCACAGATTTCCAGCTTCGTGCACATACATTTGCGATTCCAGAATTTAAGCGTGTTCTTCCTGCCTATAAGCGCGCAGAGGGAGGACGCCACGCTGGAAGAGGAGGACGCGGCGCAGATAAACCAAGCCGCTATGAACATATGAAGGTAAAAGCAAGTGGGCTGGAATCTTTTTCCTTGGATAAGGAAACAATAAATGTCCGTTATCTAGAGCAGCTCACCGACGCAGAGCAGACGACGGCACTTGCCTATTTTCTTCGTTATGCACTGGAGCAGGTGCAGGATGGAAAGCGGACGGTTCAGGAAACGGTAAAGATAGTTTTGGATACCTTTGAAAGAAAGGGATGGGAGGCGTTCGCAGGCTCTTATGTGCCCTGTGGGCTGGCTTTGCCGAGAGTTCAGGAGATATTTGCCTGCCTGAACCGTTTTCGGGGATAATACACGAAAAATAGTACAAGGATGAGGAGTATTATGAAGCTATATATTGGAGGAGCAAATCAGGGAAAGCTGAATCTCGCCTGTCTTGAGAATCAGAAAAGGGCAGAGGATGCGTGTATTTGTGAGAGTTGTGGAAAAGAAGACATCTTTTCTGCCGAGCTTATCTATGGGCTGCATCATTATGTAAGGCGATTTGTCTTTACCACAGAGGAGAAGGATGCACTGATAGAACGGCTGAGAGCAGAAAATGCACATTCCATTATAATCTGTGATGAAGTGGGCTGTGGGGTGGTGCCGATAGAGAAGCGCGAGAGAGAATACAGAGAGCTGACAGGCAGAATTATGACGGAACTTGCCAAAACTGCGGATAGGGTGATCCGAGTCTTTTGCGGAATAGGAGGAAGAATGAAGTGAGAGTACTGTTAATCCGCCATGGCAAGACAAAGGGCAATGAGGAGCGTCGCTATATAGGCAGAACCGACGAGAGTCTGTCAGAGTCAGGAAGAAAAGAGCTTCTTGATAAAAAAAAGAATGTAGACGGCAGATTTTGTGCAGAGCTTGTCTTTGCAAGCCCGATGAAACGCTGTGTGGAAACGGCGAAGCTTTTATTTCCAGAAGCAAATGTATATCCAGAGGAGCGTCTGACGGAGTGTAATTTTGGCATATTTGAATATAAAAATTATCAAGAGCTTAACGGCAACAAGGACTATCAGGCATGGATTGACAGCGGCGGCAACATGGATATTCCCGGCGGAGAAAAGATAATTGCATTTAAGAAACGAAGCGTGGACGGCTTTCTGTCCTGTGTGGCGGAGGCAGAGAGGAGAAGGCTTGAAACAGCCATATTTGTGGTACATGGGGGAACCATTATGGCAGTTCTTGAGGCGCTTGCCGATCCACATAAAACCTATTATGACTGGCAGATAAAAAACGGAGAGAGCTATCTGGGGTATTTTGAAGATGGGCGGATAAAAGTACAAGATATGTTGTCTGACAAAAAACGGCTTGCTATACAAAAGTAATACAATATTTTTTAGAGATAATTAATGAGACAAATTATGACGGAGATAATAAATATAAGCATAACTTCTGGATGGTTTATGGTTCCTGCATGCAGCACCATAGCACTGTTGGCAGGGGTAATTCTTGATTTTATATTCGGCGATCCAAATTACGCATGGCATCCAATACGTTTAATAGGAAATCTGATCGCATATCTGGAACGAAAAATCAGAAAGCATCTTCCAAGGACGACAAAAGCAGAATTATTTGGAGGAACACTGCTTGTGTTCCTTGTACTGCTGGTCTCTGTGGCTCTTCCCTCCATACTGCTCTTTTTCCTCTATCGGCAAAGTATCTATGCAGGTATACTTTTGGAAGCTCTTTTTTCTTATCAGCTTCTGGCAGCAAAATGCCTTCGAACAGAAAGCATGAAGGTGGAGAAAGCGCTTCGAACCAAGGGACTTGCCGAGGGACGAAAAGCAGTTTCCATGATAGTGGGAAGGGACACAAACAAGCTTACGGAATCAGGCGTGATAAAGGCAGCAGTTGAGACAGTGGCAGAAAACACCTCAGATGGGGTGATTGCGCCGCTCTTATATATGGCTCTGCTTGGCGCTCCCGCAGGATTTTTTTATAAGGCAGTCAACACAATGGATTCCATGCTTGGGTACCAGAATGAGACATACTTATATTTTGGCAGGGTAGCAGCGAAGCTGGATGACATATGCAACTACGTTCCATCAAGAATTTCTGCACTGCTGATGATATTGGTAAGCCCGCTTCTAGGATACTCCTGCAAAGATGCATACCGAATCTGGCGGAGAGATTCCAGAAATCATAAAAGCCCAAATTCTGCACAGACGGAGGCCGCATGCGCCGGAGCACTGGGGATACAGCTTGCCGGAGATGCATGGTATTTTGGAGAACTGCACAAAAAACCCACCATAGGAGACGCCAAACGTGCAGTAGAACTGGAAGACATCCGCCGCGCCAACCAACTAATGACAGGTACGACCATATTAGGTACGATACTATTTCTAGCGATTAAAATAACAGCTATATTGATATGGTAAAAACATAACGGCCACCTGCTCCAAATTCGGCTGACATAACTCTCATTCAGCACAAAAAATAGTGTCGTACATTTAACAAAAGACATGATTCCGAAAATAATTACTCCACCCATTCTCGAAAGGAGAAAAACATGAAACAGAGTTATAACCATGGCGGGGAAGTTTATGGAAAAAACATCTGTCTGGATTTTTCAGCAAATATAAATCCACTTTTGTTGCCAGAGGGAGTGAAAAGGGCTGTTTCTGATAACATAGAAAAATACTGCCGCTATCCTGATGATCATTGTACCAGACTGAGAGAGGCGATTGCCAGTGTAAAGGGAATATCCCCAGATTGGGTGCTCTGCGGAAATGGTGCGGCAGATATTATCTATCGCTATGCACTTGCTGTGAAGGCTTCGAAAGTGCTGATTCCCGCGCCAACCTTTTCGGAGTATGAGAAGGCATTTGCCCTTGCAGGAGCAGAGATCTGCTATGCCGCTTTGCGGGAAGAGACAGGTTTTTCACTTGAAGAAAATATTCTTGACAAGCTTGACAGAGCGGATGTGGTAGTGTTGTGTAATCCCAATAATCCAGTGGGAAATTTGGCAGAGAGGGATCTTATAGAGAAAATTCTTGTTACAGTGGAAGCGGAAGGAAAACGACTGTTTGTCGATGAATGTTTTATGGAGCTTGCTGGATGTGAGGCAGAGTATTCTTTGATGTCTTGTATTGCAAAGCATCCGGCACTGTTGATTGCAAAGGCGTTTACTAAGACTTATGCCATGGCAGGTCTGCGGCTGGGATATGGAATTTCTTCGGATACAGAACTTTTGAGCAGGATGAAAGAAGCCGGGGCCCCTTGGTCTGTGTCGGGAACAGCGCAGGAGGCGGGGATTGCGGCGTTGAGGGAGACAGAGTATCTGGCGCGCGCGGTGGAGCAGATCAAGATCGAAAGAGAATATCTGACAAAAGAGCTTACCAGACTTGGATATCAGGTGTATCCTTCTCAGGCTAATTACCTGATGTTTCGGGCAGAGGAAGAGTTGTATCAGAGTTTGCTGAAAAAGGGAGTTTTGGTTCGTCAGTGCGGAAATTATAAAGGGCTTGGAAATCGGTACTACCGCATCTGTGTGGGACTTCACGAGGATAATAAGAAATTGATCCATATCATGCAGGAATAAGGGAGGCAGTGGATGGCAAAGGTAATTATGATACAGGGAACCATGTCTAATGTGGGAAAAAGCCTGATTACAGCAGGGCTTTTGCGGATGTTTGCGCAGGATGGCTACAAGGTTGCGCCCTTTAAATCACAAAATATGGCGCTTAATTCTTATATCACAAAAAATGGATTGGAGATAGGACGAGCGCAGGCGATGCAGGCGGAGGCATGTGGAATTGAGCCGTCGGTATATATGAATCCTATCTTGCTAAAGCCAACGACAGACGTAGGTTCGCAGGTTATTGTAAACGGTGTTTCTGTGGGAAATATGCCTGCGAGGGAATATTTTGCCTACAAAACGCGGCTGATTCCTGATATTATGCGCGCGTATCAGAAGCTTGATAGAGAATATGATATTGTTGTGGTCGAGGGAGCAGGAAGTCCAGCAGAGATCAATTTAAAACAGAACGATATTGTCAATATGGGCTTGGCAAAGCTTCTGGATGCTCCGGTTCTCTTGGTGGGAGATATAGATAGGGGCGGTGTTTTTGCACAGCTTGCAGGGACTCTGATGCTTCTTGAAAAGGAAGAAAGAGCGCGCGTAAAAGGGCTGATAATTAATAAATTCCGGGGAGATAAGACCATTCTTGATCCGGGGATAGAGATGATTGAGCAGCTTGTGAAAAAGCCAGTGATGGGTGTGATTCCATATGCAGATATGGATGTGGATGACGAGGACAGTCTGGCAGGACGTTTGTCCACTCGCGGCAGAGCGGGGATGTTGAAGATTCGTATTGTACATTTGCCCCGCATTTCCAATTTTACAGATTTTCATATTTTGGAGGTGACAGAGGGGCTGGATGTGCAGTATGCTCGAAGTCCAAAAGAGCTGGAAGGAGCGGATCTGATACTCATTCCCGGCAGCAAAAGTACGATAGAGGATTTGCTGTGGCTTCGCAGCGTCGGGCTGGAGGCGGCAATTAAGAAAAGAGCGGCGGCGGGAGCGGTGGTAATAGGAATCTGTGGTGGGTATCAGATGATGGGAAGGCAGATCAGGGACCATGTTGGAGCAGAGAGCACAAAGACTGTCAGGGGAATGGAGCTTTTGCCTGTTGAGACAGAGTTTTCAGAGAAAAAGAGAACCATTCAGGTGAAAGGACAGGTGAGAAGGCTGGAGGGCTTTTTTGAGGGGCTTTCTGGTATAGAGCTTGCAGGGTATGAAATTCATATGGGCAGAAGCAGAGCGGAAGGACAGAGCCTGTTTGATATTCAGGGTGCAGAAAATATGCAGGATGGCTGCATAAGCGGCAGATGCATGGGAACTTATCTTCATGGAATATTTGATAATCAGGAGTTTGCGCAGAAGCTAATCCAGATAGTATTAAAAGAAAAGGGCTGTGAGGAATATGAACTTAAGCCCCCTGATATGATGCAATATAAAGAAGAGCAGTACAATAAGCTTGCGGCGCTGATCCGAGAGCATGTAGATGGGAAGGCGGTGTATTCTTATCTGGGACTGGAAGGTGCGAAGAAATGACAGAGAGGAAAAGGAGTGTCATCCTTTTGATAGGGGAGTTTCTGCAAGACGGGGATTGAATATTGACTTGTATTTTCAGATCGTCTATAATGGGGAAGGAAAAGAGCAACTATAGAATTTTGGGGTAAAAGAGGTGCAGGTGTGCCAGAATAGAGGTTAATATGTTAAAGAGCATGACTGGCTTTGGAAGATGTGAGCAGTCTGACGGACAGAGAAAGATAACAGTGGAGATTAAGGCAGTAAATCACAGATATTTGGATGTCGCGATTAAGATGCCAAAGAAGCTGAATTTTTTTGAAGCGGGAATCCGTACATGCCTTAAAAGTTATGTGCAGAGAGGCAAGGTCGATATCTTTATCTCCTACGAAGATTTATCAGAGCATACTGTGAGCCTGACTTATAATCAAGAGTTGGCGAAGGAATATATGCATTATTATAGTAAGATGGCAGAACAGTTTGGCATTGAAAATGATGTCAAGGTGACAGCGCTGGCAGGCTGCCCGGAGGTCCTTGTTATGGAGGAGCAGTCCATGGACGAGAAGTCTGTCTGGAATCTTTTGAAGCAGACGGTGGAAGGGGCTCTGGAAAAGCTGGTGGAGAGCCGGATTCTGGAAGGAGAGAACCTTAAGGGAGATCTGTGCGGAAAGCTTGACGGGATGCTGCTTCATGTGGATTATATTGAGGAGCGCTCGCCCAAGCTTATAAAGGAATACCGAGAGAAACTGGAGGAGAAAGTTAAGGAGCTTTTGGAGGGGTCACAGATAGAGGATGGGCGCATTGCCGCCGAGGTGACAATCTACGCAGATAAAATCTGTGTGGATGAGGAACTGGTTCGCCTGAGAAGCCATATGATAAATGTCAAGACAACACTGCTGGAGGGAGATGGCGTAGGGAGAAAGCTGGATTTTCTCGCTCAGGAGATGAATCGTGAGGCAAACACGATTCTGTCCAAATCCAATGATCTGGATATCACCAACCATGCGATTGAACTGAAGACAGAGATAGAAAAAATAAGAGAACAGATTCAAAACATTGAATAGAATGTAGAAACGGGCTTGTGAAGAAGGAACAGATGTGATATGCTAATCAACATTGGATATGGAAATGTGGTCAACTCGGATAAGATCGTGACAGTGATAAGCTCGGATTCTGCACCAGCAAGACGCTTGATACAGGGGGCGAAGGACAAGGGTACGGCGATCGATGCGACGCAGGGAAGAAAGACAAAGTCTGTGATTGTGGCAGAAGGATATATTATCTTGTCTGCACTGCTGCCAGATACGATTGCAGATAGGTTTCCGGGTGGCAGAATGGGGGAAGAATCATGAAGGAAAGAGGAATTTTAATAGTAGTTTCTGGTTTTGCTGGCTCAGGAAAGGGAACACTGATGAGAGAGCTGACAAGCAGGTATGATAATTATGCGCTGTCCGTGTCCGCGACGACGAGGACCCCAAGACCGGGGGAAAAAGAGGGAAGAGAATATTTTTTTAAATCCGTTGAGGAATTTGAGAAGATGATAGCAGCGGATGCATTTATCGAGTATGCACAGTATGTCAATCATTATTACGGAACACCCAGAGAGTACGTGGAAGCGCAGCTTTCGGACGGCAAGGATGTGATACTTGAGATTGAGATTCAGGGCGCTCTTCAGGTAAAGAAGAAATTTCCTGAGACATTGCTTTTGTTTGTCACTCCTCCTTCTGCAAAGATATTGAAAAATCGTTTGGTGGGAAGAGGAACCGAGACGATGTCTGTGATAGAGGCAAGGCTGTCGCGCGCTGCACAGGAAGCCGAGGGGATCGATGCCTATGATTATTTGATTATCAATGATAAGATAGAGGAATGTGTGGAGACCATGCATGAGATCATTAAGAACGAGCATAGGAGAGCATCTCGGAATATTGATTTTATCAAAAATATGAAAGAAGGACTTAGGTCCCTGTCGAAAGGAGAATAATTATGTTACATCCATCCTACACAGATTTAATGGAAGTTGTAAACAGTGAGGTAGAGCAGGGCGAGCAGCCGGTGGTGCAGAGCCGTTACTCGATTGTGCTTGCCACGGCAAAAAGAGCCAGACAGATTATTGCCGGTGAGGACCCGTTAGTGCCGGACAAGGGAAACACGAAGCCGTTGTCACTTGCTATTGATGAGCTTTATAAAAGCAAGGTAAAGATTGTCGGGGATGAGTCGGATATTATGGAGGATTAAGGAGCAGGTGCCGTGGGGAATTCCACGGCGCTTGTCCATTTTAGAAGGGAAGTGCTATATGAAGGATGCAGCGTTAATACTGGAGGGTGGTGCCGTCAGAGGTGTGTTTACTTCCGGTGCGTTAGATTATCTGATGGAGAAGGAGCTTGTCTTCTCTTATGTGGTGGGTGTGTCAGCAGGTGCATGCAATGCCGTTGATTATGTATCATGGCAACCGGGGCGCACGAAAGATTGCATGATTCCAAAGAATAAGGAATTTGATTTTCACAATCATAAAAATATGTTGCGCAGAAAAAGTTTATTTGATATGGATATGATATTTGATATCTATCCCAATCAGGTATATCCATTTGACTATGATACGTATTTTCATTCGCCGATTATGTGTGAGGTGACGGTGACAAACTGCCTGACAGGAAAGGCGGAGTATCTATCAGAAAGAACCGACAGACAGCGGCTTATGCAGATGTGCCGCGCTTCCAGCAGTCTGCCTTTGGTGTCTCCGATGGTCTATATCGATGGCACGCCATATCTGGACGGAGGTTTAAGCGACTCTGTGCCAATCCGTCATACCATCACAGAAGGGTACAAGAAAAATGTGGTGATTTTAACAAGAAATTTAGGCTATAGAAAAAGCTTGTCCAAGAGAACAAAGAAAATATTTATTGCCGCTTACCGCAAGTATCCAGAATTAGTAAAAGCGATTTATTACCGCGCAGAAAAGTATAATCGTACTATGGAATACCTTGAATATCTGGAGGAGAAGGGGAGAATATTTGTACTTCGTCCCAGTATGCCTGCCATATCTAAGCTGGAGACAAATGAAGAGAGGCTGACAGAATTCTACCAGCATGGATACGATTGTATGAAGGAGCAGTATAATAAGCTTATGGAGTATTTAGATCGGAAAGTGTAAATTTGTAAGAAAAGAACGTTTAAACGATTCGCAATATCGCAGGCAGATCTGTGATGCGCATGGGTGTAGAGATGAAAATAACATATATCAATCATAGCTGTTTTCTAGTAGAACTAGAAGAATGTATGCTTTTATTTGATTATTACAGTGAGGGGCTGTCGGGAGATGGTCCTGTTCCGGGGATCGACAAACTCCCAGATAAAAAGCTCTATGTATTTGTAAGTCATAAGCATCCCGATCATTTTGATAAAAAGGTATTTGAGCTGGAGAAACTACATGCAGCATCCTGCTATCTGATCTCCAAGGATGCGAAGATGAATCAGAATTATATTAGAAAAAGAGGGATACCAGAAAGCGCGTGGGAGAAAATGTGCTTTGTCGGAAAGAATGAAAATATTGAGCTGGATTCGGAAATAACCGTGATGACACTTGCGTCCACCGACAGAGGAGTGGCATTTCTGGTCAGGGCAGAGGGAAGCACCATCTATCATGCAGGGGATCTAAACTGGTGGAGCTGGGAGGAGGAGACCGAGGAGAGTGAGAAAGATATGGAACGGCGCTTTAAGCAGGAGATTGGAAAGCTCGCTGGCATTGCAGTAGACGTAGCGTTTCTACCTCTTGACCCACGCCAAAAAGATAGATTTTATTGGGGATTTGATTACTTTATGAAACATGTGGAAGTGAAAGCAGCATATCCCATGCACCTCTGGGGCGACAGAACTGTGATAGAAAGGCTTAGGAATATGGAGGAAGCAAAAGAATATAAAGATAGGATAATGGATCAAGAATAGGTATATTTTATCCAAATGGATGTAGAAACATTTGAGAGAGCCACATAGTCAAAGCCTTTTAAGCAGTTAAGGAAAATACAGAAAACGCCATGGCATAAAATATCCATGGCGTTTTCAAATTACTGCTGATCCAGCAAATCCATATATTTTTGTCTCTCTGCCTCTGGAATTTCCAGCACGCACATAGCCTGTTCGACAGATATGCCCATATTTTTTACGATGTTTTTGATGGAAACCAAAATGCCATCCGTCATGCCCTTAGCCATACCTTTAGCCATGCCCTTAGCCATACCCTTTTCTTCAACACCCTTGCTCAAATTACACATGACCGACACCTCCCTTTCCATTGTCTGCGTCATTTGAATGTCAAAATCATCTTGCAAAATTTTTCGCTTTTCTACTTCGTTGGTTTCGTTGGAGAGAAGTACGTCCAACATCCGTAGCACACCGTCATAGTGTTCTCCATCTGGTCCGCCAAGGCATAACATGATGATGGACAACAAATCATAATTCTTAATTGGTTCCGTTGCCTCGCCAACAAGATGTTCCTCCACCAGACGATACCGAGTGATGGTGTTCCTTCGACACTGCGGCGGGTTCATACAAATCCATATAGAGTAAACTTTTTTGATTTTCTCATAGTGGGAACCAATGAATTCCCTGCCATGCTGAGAAGAAATCATTCGGCAACAATAGTATATGCCGCGTTTTATCAGCGGGTATCCGGGATAGAAATCGTTCTGGGCTTCTACGTTGATAATGAGGGCAATCTGTTCCCCAGAGCCGGGGACAATGGCACGAAATCGAATGTCATAGGTAATGGTACCTTCGTGCACAGATTTGTCCTCGGTATCCATGCCGTTGATGATGGTGCCGTTTTCGTCCGGCAGTACAGGAACGACAGAAACATGAGGCTGGCCCTCGATATACTTCTCGATAATGTCGTTGACATCGCAATCCTTGTATTCTTTCAGGCAAGACTTCATAATCCGCGCTAGGATTGCTTTTTCAGACAAGACACGCTTACAAGCTGCATCATAGCCTGCTCTGTCATCTATAGCGTGTAAACTATGAGCGATTGTCGTTTCTTCATCCACTATACTCACCTTCCTTCACTTCATTCTACCACAGCTATGCCAGAGCGTCCACTATTTTATAAACAAAAAAATCAATGAACACTTTTCTTATTCCTTATTCTATTTATCAGCAGTTTACAAGTTTTTGTAAAAGTTATATTTTCATAGTCACCAGTTTACAACTTTTTGATAAAGTATAGATTTATGTAAAAGAAATTATTAGAATCATTTTCGAGAAAGGTCCGCA
>CAMWWW010000038.1 GCA_947178015.1 uncultured Clostridia bacterium | reverse complement strand
GAGCGGGGTGACGGAGGAAATAGCAGGGCTGGCTATGCGGACCTTTCTCGAAAATAATTAAACAAATCTCTTTTACAAAAACTTATACGTAATAAAAAAGAGCATATAGAATTTCCTCTACATGCTCCACGTTCCGCAACGCTTTTATTTATTTTCTACCCAACTATCCAATATAGCCTCACAAGCATCGACATCCATCTCCTCCACAGCCTCCTTAAGCTGTGCGAAAAGCTCTTCCTGCCTTCCTTGATAGCTGTACTGCTCCATCTCCTGAATCACTGCCTCCATCTGGTCCATATCCAGATCACCAATAGCCAATTTCATCTCCTCAAAACATGATAAAAGCTTTTCCTCAGAAATAATTTGCTTTTCGCCATCCTTTTTTTCTTCCTCACAGAAGGGCCTTAGTATCGGCTCATAAGATGCATATTTTTTCAGCAGTTCATCGGTACATTGATGAATCTGCTCTGCATCCTTTGCATTACCTGCCTTTTCCATAGCGGCGGCCTGATCAGATAATAGGTTGGCTCCAATCTGCCTTGAAGCACTTTTCAGAGCATGTACCTCGATGGTATAGCCCGCCCAGTCCTCCTGCTGCTCCATCTCCTTTATCAGCGCTACTTTTTTATCAATCACTCGATAATAATCTTTTAATACTGCCCAGAATAATTTTTCACCGCCCAGAAGATTTATCGCGGCAGATACATCCAGATCACCTATCTCGATATCCTTTATACTGGATGTCATCGTCTGCTCCGCGGATTCCTTTGTTCTGTACTTTCTCTTGATCTTTGCCTCTGGCAGCCATTTCTTTACCGTCGCCACCATCATGCGAATCTCTATTGGCTTGGCGACAAAGTCATTCATTCCCTCTTGGCAGAACATCTCCTTGGTTCCCTCCACGGCGTTGGCCGTGAGAGCGATAATGGGAACGTCATTGTATTCCGCATGAAACCGCCGAATAATATGGGTAGTTTCCACACCATCCATCTGCGGCATCATATGATCCATAAATACAATATCATAGCGATGTGCGGAGATCTTCTCCACAGCCTCCTTGCCGCTCAGCGCCTTATCTATTTTCATCTGCAATGGCTCTAACAGCCCTTCTGCCACAGTTAGGTTAATAGGATTGTCATCCACAATCAAAATCTCTGCATCTGGTGCAATAAATTCAAAATCCTTATCACTGCCTCCCTCTTCGTAGTACATCTCTTCGTTATTTAATATCATGGCAATATTAAGGGCATAAACTGGTTTTTTTACAACCAAAAGATTTGGTATATCCTCATACTTCACACTATCTGAAAATTCAACCATAAGCACGGCTGTAATTTGTCGATTATTCCTCACATATTCTTCCAGCAGAGGTGTGAATTCTATCTTCTCAATAAAGAGAAATGCCCTTTTATTGTTCGCTGGTTCTGGCAGATCTTTCTCTAAATCCAGATCGGTATATTCCACCCCCAGTCTTTCCATATCGATACGAAGCTGCTTTCTCACATAAGGATTGGCTATGATTCCGGCAGCGTAGATAAGCTCCGGCTCCTTCATGGAAATACTTGGGGTCTTGTCAACCACCTTCTGCGGTAAGACAAAAGCAAATCGGCTTCCTTTCTCATATTCACTCTCCACCCAGATACGTCCATGCATCAAAGATAACAGGCGCTTAGAGATAGCAAGACCCAGCCCCGTTCCCTCGATCTCCCGATTTCTCTTGCTGTCTACCTGCTGAAAGGACTGGAACAGTTTGCCAAGCTCCTCCTTCTTGATTCCAATACCAGTATCCTCTATATAAACACGCAATTCTATCTCATTACGAGGTTTTGCCACACACTCCATCCGAACCTCTATTTTTCCTTTGGATGTAAATTTGGCTGCATTGTTGGCAATATTTAAGAGCACCTGCTTGATGCGGATGCTGTCTCCCATCAGCTTGTTGGGAAGTGTTGGCGGAACATTGAAAATCAGCTCCACTTCCTTTTCCTGAAGTCTTGTCTTCACGACATTGCTGACATCATTCATAACGGACATCGGCTCATACTCCACCTCGTGAATATCCATCTTCCCTGATTCTATCTTTGAGAAATCGAGAATGTCATTGATAATGGCAAGCAGTGTTTTTCCTGATTCCTTAATCTGGCTGACGTATTCTCTCGCCGCTGGAGGCAGGTCCTCGCGAAGTGCCATCTCTGCCATTCCAATCACTGCATTCATCGGCGTCCTTATCTCATGGCTCATATTTGCCAAAAAGTCCGACTTCATATTGGCCGATCGTTCTATCTCGATATTGGCGCGGTAGACGCGGTATTGGTTATATGCAATATTGGACATAACATCACAGATAGTGTAGAGAAAATCAGCTGCCCTCTCAATGGTTTCCGGCTCCACAATCCTAATTTTTTTTGCCGCCTCAATATACTGATCTGGGTTCACACCAATCTCAGCGGCAACCTGCCGGACAGATATCATATCCAATGGCTTTGTCTGTACCTGTCCGCCGATAAAGCAGCCCACAATCCTGCCCTCTGCCATAATCGGTGAGGCAAAATTAATTAGCCCTGCCGGACAGATATAGATATAACTTTTCTCCTCACGAAGCGCCTGATCCGCCCCATACTTGGCGCAATTTACACAGCGCCTGTATCCTATCCCTGAGCTTCTCGTCAATTTGCAGAAATCAGTAAAATTTGCTCCTTCCGTGACAGGCACGCCGTCCGCATCTGCAGTCAGCGCTCCAAAACCTGTCAGCTTGGAAAAAGCATGTTGTATTCTCTTCAAGGTATCTATATCAATTAAATCTGTTAATTGTAGTGTTAAATCTTCCATATGCCAAGGTCCCCTTCTCCTCTGCTATGTATACGTTTTATCCAATTACATTTTTAATCGCTTCTAACAGCTTTTCCTTATCAATGGGTTTTAATAAATAACCCTGTGGCTTCATTACAAGAGCCTTCTGAATTTTTTCTTTTTCCGTAATCCCTGTAAGGAAAATTACGGGAACATCCTTTGTGGCCTCATTGGCGCGCAGCTTCTCCAGCACAGAGACGCCATCTTCTTCCGGCATTTGATAATCCAAAAGTATCAGATCGGTCATCTTTCTTTCCAGAAAACGCAGTGCAATCCTTCCGCTGGTGGCAGTTGCGACATCATATCTATTGGATAAATGCTCTTTGATCACCTTTAACATAATTACACTGTCATCCACCACCAAAACATGCCTGCGCTGTTCTGGCACCAGCTCCGGCATTTCCAAAAGCTGCTCTAGACTACTGACCTCCACGCCATCTGGCACTGTCACAGGACGGCTCTCCATAAAACGGATAATTCTTTCCTGAATAAAACTCGCCGTCAAAGGCTTCACCAAGGTCAGATCGGAGATATTCACAGCGATTTTCTCAAATTCTATGCACTCCTCCTCCGATCCAATCACAATAAAAGGAATCTTATATTTATATTTTATAGTGACAATAATGCTGAGTGTCTCTCTTGATTCATTGTTCAGGCAATACACAAATACATTTGGCTTAAAATATTTCATATGACCAATAATGTCTTCATAGCGTGCGGAAGTACTAATCGCTTCAAAACTGTCCGACATCTTTTTGAAAAAATCATCAATTACGGAATTGTTCCTTCCCATTAGCAGCAATCTATATCTCATATCAACACCTCCTATTGAATTCTATCATGAAGCTCCTGCAAGCTTTTTACTTCCACTTTTTTCTCGTGTTTTACCTCCCTAATTCCTTTTGCCGCTGCCTTCGCTGCCGCCATCGTCGTCATATAAGGAGTTTTTGTCTTTATGGCAGCCTTGCGCACATAGCTGTCGTCATATTCACTGTCGCTTCCCACCGGCGTGTTGATAATAAGCTGCACCTCACGATTTGTTATGGCATCATAGATATTGGGGCGTCCCTCATACATTTTATTGATCTTTGTCACCTCAAAGCCTGCATTTTTAATTGTCTCGTAGGTATTGCCTGTCGCCATCAGCTTAAAACCTGCGCTGGCAAGATCCTCCGCCACCTCTGCAAGCTCCGCCTTGTCCGCATTGTTTACGCTTAACAACACCGTTCCCTCCAATGGAAGCTTTGTCTGCGTTGCCTCCTGTGCCTTGTAGAACGCTTCTCCAAAGGTGTCGGCAAGTCCTAGTACCTCGCCGGTTGAGCGCATCTCCGGTCCCAAGATCGGATCTACTTCCGGGAACATATTAAATGGAAAGACTGCCTCTTTCACCCCATAATGTGTGATATGCTTTTCTTTAAGCTCCGGCACCGGCGATGGTCTTCCGGTGATCTCTCTGGTAATAATATCCGTCGCGATCGGAACCATGCCAATGTTGCAGACCTTTGATACCAACGGCACCGTTCTTGAAGCTCTTGGATTTGCCTCCAGCACATATACCTTGCCGTTCTCAATGGCATACTGCATATTCATCAGCCCGCGCACATGCATTTCCTCTGCTATTCTTCTGGTGTAGTCCTTGATGGTACGCAGATTTTCCTCTGAGATATTGAGGGATGGAATAATACAAGCGGAATCCCCGGAGTGTATGCCCGCCAACTCAATATGCTCCATAACTGCTGGGACAAAAGCATGCTCTCCATCACTGATGGCATCTGCCTCCACCTCCGTCGCATGACGCAGAAAGCGGTCAATCAAGATCGGCCTGTCTGGAGTAACGCCCACTGCCGCCGCCATATAATCCTTAAGCATCTCCTGATTGTTGACTACCTCCATACCTCTGCCTCCCAGCACATAGGAAGGGCGCACCATAACCGGATAGCCAATTCTCTCTGCTATCTCAACCGCCTCCTCCACATTCACTGCCATGCCGGACTCCGGCATCGGTATCGCAAGCCTCTCCATCATTGCGCGGAATTGATCCCTATCCTCTGCCAGATCAATAACTGCAGGGGAAGTGCCCAGAATTTTCACTCCATTCCGCTCAAGTTCCGCTGAAAGATTAAGCGGCGTCTGTCCTCCAAACTGTGCGATAACACCCAGAGGCTTTTCCTTTTGATAAATGCTTAAAACATCCTCCAAGGTCAACGGTTCAAAATACAGCTTATCTGAAGTATCATAGTCCGTGGAAACCGGCTCCGGGTGACAGTTGACAATAATCGTCTCAAAGCCCAGCTTCTTAAGAGCAAGCGCGGCATGTACACTGCAGTAATCAAACTCAATCCCCTGTCCGATTCGATTCGGTCCGCCGCCAAGTATCATTACCTTCGGCCTATCTGTGCTGACCAAAGAGGCGTCTGCTACATGATAGGTTGAATAATAGTAGGCGCTGTCCTCTGTGCCGCTCACGTGTACCCCTTCCCAAGCCTCTGTCACGCCGATCGCCGTTCTCGCATCTCGGATCTCCTTCTCAGACACCTTTAAAAGCATACTGAGGTATTTATCCGAAAAACCATCCTTCTTTGCCTGTGTGAGAATCTCCGCCGGAGGAATCTGTCCCTGATAGGCAAGAATCGCCTCTTCCTCTTCCACCAATTCCTTCATCTGTTCGATAAAATAATGCTTGATCTTGGTCATTTGGTACAACTCTTCTACCGTCGCGCCCTTTCTCAGCGCCTCATACATCACAAACTGCCTCTCGCTGGTCGGCACATAGAGAAGCTTTAAAAGCTCTTCCTTGGATTTCTCCGCAAAATCCTTCGCATAGCCAAGCCCATAACGTCCTGTTTCAAGACTGCGGATCGCCTTCTGAAATGCCTCCTTGTAGGTCTTTCCAATGGCCATCACCTCTCCCACAGCGCGCATCTGTGTGCCAAGCTTATCCTCCACTCCCTTAAATTTTTCAAATGCCCAGCGGGCAAATTTAATCACCACATAATCCCCATCCGGCATATAGCGATCCAGTGTTCCATATTTTCCGCATGGAATCTCGTCCAGTGTAAGCCCGGCGGCCAGCATCGCCGACACAAGCGCGATAGGGAAGCCCGTCGCCTTTGATGCAAGCGCTGAAGAACGCGAGGTTCTCGGATTAATCTCAATTACTACAATCCGATCTGTCTCTGGATCATGCGCAAACTGCACATTGGTTCCTCCAATTACCTCGATCGCCTCCACAATCTTATATGCCTGCTCTTGAAGGCGTGCCTGCACTTCTTTTGAGATGGTCAGCATGGGCGCACTACAAAAGGAATCTCCAGTATGTACGCCGAGTGGATCAATATTTTCGATAAAACATACTGTGATCATATTATTTTTTGCGTCTCTGACTACCTCAAGCTCCAGCTCCTCCCAGCCAAGAATGGATTCCTCCACCAGAACCTGTCCCACAAGGCTGGCCTGCAGTCCTCTGGCGCACACGGTCTTTAGCTCCTCCACATTGTATACCAGACCGCCCCCTGCTCCTCCCATAGTATAAGCGGGACGAAGCACCACCGGATAGCCCAAGCGATCCGCGATGGAAAGGGCATCCTCCACCGAATAGGCAACCTCACTTCTTGCCATCTCTATTCCAAGGCTATTCATGGTATTCTTAAATTCGATCCGATCCTCGCCGCGCTCAATGGCATCTACCTGAACCCCTATCACCTTTACATGATATTGATCCAGCACGCCCTTTTTTGCAAGCTCCGAACACAGATTTAATCCTGACTGCCCTCCCAGATTTGGCAAGATAGCATCTGGTCTTTCTTTTTTAATAATCTGTGTCAGCCGGCTCACATTAAGCGGCTCAATATACGTGACATCCGCAATTCCCGGATCGGTCATAATCGTGGCAGGATTGGAATTCACCAGCACAATCTCATATCCCAGCTTTCGAAGCGCCTTGCACGCCTGTGTGCCAGAATAGTCAAATTCACATGCCTGACCGATAATGATCGGTCCCGATCCAATAATTAGTACCTTGTGAATATCTGTTCTTTTTCCCATCTTTTCCTCCATATTTCTGTTTATCAAAATTTATTGGGCAGCCTTTTTTTCTTCGCTGCATTGATCAGGTTTGTCAATATCTCCTCTGGCACATACAGATCTCCCCTGCCTGTCCCCAGCCCAATATGCGGCTTTAATACCCCATGAAAATCAGAACCGCCGGATATGAAAAGCCCATATTCATCGGCAAGCTCCTTCATTCGCTGTTCTTCTCTGCCACTATTCATGGAATAGATCGCCTCCAGTCCGTCCAGTCCCTGTTCCTTTAAGAACCCTACCAGCGTGCGGACTCCATCCATATCCATTCGGTACAGAAGCGGATGCGCCAGCACCGCAAGTCCCTCCGCCTGATGAATCATTCGAATCGCGTCCTCCGGCGCAATTCGTTCCTTGGGAAGATAACAAGGTTTTCCATCATCTAAAAACCGGTCAAACGCCTCCCGATAGCTCTGCACATATCCTTTTTTCACTAACATTCTCGCAAAGTGCGCCCTTGTCAGCACGGCATCTGTAAACTCTTCTCTCATCTCTTCCATGGTCAGCGGCATATGATGCTCTGTGAGCAACGCTGCCATCTTCTCATTTCGTTTCTCCCTCGCCTCCTTAAAGCCCTCCAACCCAGAGAGAAAGGCCTCGGACGTATAATCTAAAAACAATCCAAGGATATGAATATCCCTGCCTCGGTATTCCGCGGACAACTCCACTCCCGGTATCAAGAAAAGTTCGGTTCCCTCCGCGGCGCGCACAGCCTCCGCCACTCCGCTCACGGTATCGTGATCGGTAAGCGCCATCGCCAAAAGTCCTTTTTCAATGGCATAGGCTACCAGCTCTGCCGGCGCATAGCTTCCATCCGATTCTCTCGAATGTACATGTAAATCAATTCTATTCATCCTTATCCCACGCCTTTCCTGCTTTCTTCCATAACTGCGGCGGTGCTACCGCATGAAGCGGATTTAATATCCATGCCGCCAGCAGCAGAAACAGCACAGAAACCAAAATCTGCAAGCACAGACTGACAGCTATCCAATGCTCTATAACAAAGCCGCTCTCTGTGGGCGCATACTTTGTACATAGTGTTGTTATAAAATCTCTGCTCCCCACCTGTCCATAGATCAAGGCACAGAAGGTCAAAGCTGGATTAAAAAGCAGCGCATAGATCCCTCTGCCAATTCCATTGGTAAAGTTTCCAATATTATTGCTGTTTAAATACTGCAAAAATATCAAGATCCCATAGCTTCCAAATATCAAAACAATGAGGCTTCCATAAGTCAGTACGGTAGCCGTCGTCGTTTTTCTGCTAATCGTCGAAAACAGAATTCCAACGCTTCCCGCAAAAGTCCCTGTGATCAGCAATGCAATCAACACCAGAATCAGATCGCGGATTCGTATTCCTCCAAAGATAAAGACAAAGGAAAGCACGGGCAGACTGGAAACAGCCAATATTCTCACCATATGAAGCGACGCTCTCAGCTTGCCCAAAATAATCGATACCGCGCCCATCCGGCTAGTCAGCAGCAGATCCAGCGTCCTTCGCTCTTTTTCTCCTGATATACTGCCAGCCGTTATTGCCGGAACTAACAGCATAAACATCGCAAATTCAATAAACGCCACGGTAGAATAGGTCTGTATCACATTGGTAAACTGTACGCTTCCAAAAAAACGGCTTCTGTTGACCGCTCCATATAAAGACAACAGACTAAGCACGGCCAAGATTCCATTAAATGTCATAATCAGCAAAGCAAAGCGGACTGTCCTTACACTCATCTTAATCTCTTTCTGATAGACCGGATTTGACATTAGCTCTCCTCTCCTTCCTTTGTAAGCTGCATAAAAATAGTTTCCAGATTATCTCGCTTTCTCCCAAAGGACAGCACCCGTATTCCGCTGTCAATCATCTTATGCAACAGCTCCGCCTCCTCCTTTGCGGAACCAGCAAAGGTAAACTGAAATTCCTGCCCATCTATGGCAAGCGACTGAACCATGGCGTTGGATCGCAAAAAATGTAATGTCTTTTTCTGATCGTCGCACACGCGGACCAGAATGGGATTTGAGATATTGACCGCGGAGACAATCTCTTCAATGCTTCCCTGCTGCAAAAGCTCCCCCTTATTGATAATGCCGATGCTGCTGCACATCTCAGCAAGCTCGGACAGAATATGAGAGCTGATTAGGATTGTGGTTCCTTTTCGGCAAAGCTCCTTCAATATTGTTTTCATCTCAAATCTCGAACGCGGGTCCAGCCCGGAGGACGGCTCATCAAGAATCAGCAGATCCGGCTTGTGAATTAAAGCACGGGCAAGGCACAGCCTCTGCTGCATCCCTCTTGACAGCTCATCCACATACACCTCTCCTCTTCCCTCCAGCCCCATAAGCTCCATAAGCTCATAGCACCGCTCCGTCACCTCTCTGCCTACCAGCCCATAGGTGGAGGCGTAGAACTCCATATATTCGATCGCCTTTAGATTATCATACACGCCGAAAAAGTCTGGCACATACCCAATCTTCTGCTTTAGCTTATCCGCATCCTTCAATGCATCCATACCGTCCAGATACACATTGCCGCTGTCCGCGCGCAAAAGCCCTGTCATAATTTTGATTGTCGTCGTCTTTCCAGCTCCATTTGGCCCAATAAAACCAAACAGCTCTCCCTCTCCCACCTCCATGCTCAGCCCGTTGAGCGCCCTACATTTTCCATAATTTTTCACCAGATTTTCAATCTTTAACATAACGCGCACCTATTTTCCTCTGATCACGGAGACAATCGGCAGAACAATCTCCTTATACTGCTGCATATCCATAATATCCGAGCTGTATTGTACAATCATGGTGTACCTTCCATCTCTGCCCACAAGATATTTTTCCAGATCTGTGATCCAGAAATTTTTTCTACTCAAATCCACTTCTTCATATACAAGCGTCAGCGGATTGTAAAAATATACTCTTCCGCTAAATTCCTGATAATCTGAATGATCCTGAGCCACCTCCGACGGAGCAAAACGCACTGCCCGCAGCTGCTCCACACTTCCCAGATCATACTCCAAGCGTATGCTTGTGCTGTAGGTGGAATTTGTCATAGGATTATAGCTAATATCCTCATCAATATTTCCTATCTCCTCTGAGGTCAGGTTCAGATATAACATTCCTCCCATAGAAGTATCCAGCGTCACGGTCTTGCTCACCAACGTTGCTCCATGTGCAGGATATTGTCTTCCTGTCTGAAAATTCCCTTCCTGATCATCCGCTAGAAATGCCAACAATACCGCGCTTGTACCGCTATCTGTATTCATTTGACCAAGATAGTATTTCAAAAGACCTGTTTTCTGTGAAAGCTCCGCATAGTCTTGATTTTCTGAATTCATCTGAGCCTTCCTCCCCGCGAAGCCTGTCACATCACTTGCCGTCTGATTGTATGTGTTGGGATAAAAATAAAGCTTTTTCACATTTTCAAGCTGTATTTCTTCTCCTGCCTTTAAATCCCCCAGAACATAGACCCCGTTTCGCAGTATTAAAACCACATTCTCCAGATCTCGCTGTGTTCTATTATAGATTGTCCCGCGCAGCACCTCATTAAAATATTTCAGATCCGCATCAAATCCCAGCAGATCCCGATCTTCCCACTCCTTTTCCAATCGAAAGAACCTCGATTCAAATGGAGCAGATTGGCGCATAGTGATGTTCATCGCCTCATCTCCCTGATACAGCTCAATCTGATAATCACGAAGCACCGTCTCTTGATCCACAGATTCATTATAACGCCAGCTATCTGTCGAGATGGGATAGATCGAGTACGCAGGCTGCACCATAAGCTGATAGGGGCTGCTGGTGGGCGCCTTGGTATCAAGATACGTTTTTTCTGATACCAGCCTTCCATCCAGTGTCCAAATCGACGCATAGCGTATAATGGGATCTCGAAATCTTGTTGAAGTCCCCATCAGATAAATAAGAACAGAAAACAAAACAGCAAGCCCTGTCACCACAAATCCTGTTCTGCCTGCCTTATCTCTCTTCCGAAGCACATAATATGCCACAGGGCCCGCAAGCAGCAGATACAGCCCAATGATCACGGCATAGACAGAAATTTTCGGAAGCTTCCTTCCCATCGCAGTATTAAGAAGCTCCCGAACAGACTGCCATGTTTCTTCTCCATTATAATAATGATCCTGTTCGATAATCTCTGTAATGGTATTTGCCGAACATACCCGGCTAATAACAGAACCGGGAATCACATTATTGTCCACGGCAAACTCCATAAGGTCCATATCTTCCACTCTGAGGGTAAAATATCCAACCTTGCCTTTTTTCACGCTCTGCGTCTGCACCCAGAGATAGGGCCTTGCTTCCACTCCCTCCGTCACGGGATAGGTGCTGGCAGGAAACAGATACGATCCGCTTCTCACCTCTGCGACCAGAGAACCTCCCTCACATACCCAGCTAAATAATGTGTCCTTCTGGCGCTCGGTAAGAGACGCCGAGATATTTCTATCTATCACGATAACATCCAGACAGTCAAGTCCATAGTGGATATTCTCTATATCCTCTGGAAGAAGCGCAAATGCCCGTGTCTTTACATATGGAAAACTACTGTCTGTATATTCTCCTATATTCACGCTGTGAAAGGCCATTGCCGCATCTGGATTCTCGCTTAATACACCTACGTACAACTCCATCAGCTCCCTGCCGCCAATATGCAGTTTCGCCTGCGTCTCTGCAAGCACCCGGCTTTTCTCACTGACGCACTGAAAGGCAATAGAAGCATAATTGGACATCAGTGGAATCTCTCCCCTCACTGTCAGAGGGACTCCTGCCTCCACAGAGATCGGATACTCATAGGCATAATTTTCCTTCCCTTTGTTTGCCGGCACAATTATGCGGAGCACACCCTGAAAGCTTTCTGTAGAAGTAATATTGGCTGAAAATGGAATGTTGCGCCCAAATTTTCCGTAGCCGTCATATCCACATTCCGCCTCAAGCAGCACACCATCCTCCGCCTGTACACTCTGTGCAGAGCCAAATAGAATACACAGAAAAAGAATAACCAGAAAAGGCACACAGGCTAAATTCCCGCCTCCGCTTCTCATTCTGTTGGCTTTCGTCCTCTTCAATCCTTTTCCTTCCTTTCCTTCCCCATAATCAGGGATTCAGCTCCAGCTTTTGTTCATCCGGGTTAAATACAATATTTAAACGCACTTCAAAAACAGTGCCGTCAAG
>CAMWWW010000037.1 GCA_947178015.1 uncultured Clostridia bacterium | reverse complement strand
GGATTACTCTAGTTGATAAATGAACAAGACATGGAGAAAAGCCATAAAAGAAGGGATTGGCGGATTCGTCTTTTTGGAAGGAAGTCCGCGCAGAGGACGATAACGGCTGTGCGGACTTATCAAAATGACGTTCCATTTTTTGATGGAGAATAACATGCTCCAAAGGTTGGAGATGGGGATTGGAGCATGGTTAAGCATGTATAGTTTAGATAAGAACTTTAGATAAAAAGCTTTTTAATCGTTCACTTTTGGGTTGTGAGAAAATCGTCTCCGGGCAGTCTTCTTCAACAATCATTCCCTCGTCGATAAAGAGAACGCGCGAACCTACCTCCTTGGCAAACCCCATCTCATGTGTGACGACCACCATAGTCATTCCATCTTTTGCAAGACCCTTCATTACTTCCAGTACTTCTCCCACCATCTCTGGGTCAAGGGCACTGGTTGGCTCGTCAAAGAGAAGGACTTCTGGCTTCATACAGAGGGCGCGAACAATTGCAATACGTTGTTTCTGACCGCCGGAAAGCTGATTGGGATATGCGTCGGCTTTTTCCGCAAGTCCGACACGTGTCAAAAGCGCCATGGCATATGTTTCTGCTTCTTGTTTAGACTGTTTTAGAAGCTTGATGGGAGCGATCGTCATATTTTTCAGAATCGTCATATGTGGAAATAAATTAAAATGTTGAAATACCATACCAATTTTCTGGCGGTATTTGTTTATGTCCGTATTTTTTGCCGTGATGTCCATTCCCTCAAAGCGGATGGTGCCAGAGGTTGGCTGTTCAAGCAGATTGAGGGAGCGCAGAAACGTTGATTTGCCAGAACCGGAGGGGCCGATAATAACTACAACCTCTCCCTGTCGTATCTGGGTGGAGATGCCGTTTAGCACCTGATTATCTGCAAAGGATTTGCAGAGATTGTCGATCTCAAATAATATTGTATTATCGTTCATTGGTGCGCAGCCTCCTTTCCAGACGATTGACGCAGGCGGTAAGTATCATCACAATACACAGATAGATCAGGGCGACCGCGATAAGAGGCATAAAGGCGGAGAAGGTGCGGCTTCGTATAATATCGCCGCCTCTTGTCAGATCCGTAAGTCCGATATAGCCACAGATAGAAGTTTCCTTGAGAAGCACGATAAATTCATTTGCCAGAGCAGGCAGTACATTTTTAAAAGCCTGCGGCATAATAATATACTGCATAGTCTGTGTATAGGTAAATCCAAGGCTTCTGCCCGCTTCCATCTGTCCCATGTCGATGGACATAATGCCGGAGCGGATAATCTCAGCAACATAAGCGCCAGAATTGATACCAAAAGAGATTATTGCAACAAGGCGCTTGTCAATGACAACGGAGCCAAAAATAACATAGTAGATAATCAATAATTGTACCATGGCAGGGGTACCGCGAATAATGGTGAGATAAACCTTGCAGAGCCAGTTGGCAAAGCCGAGCTTTCCCGTTCGATCTGCGGTTGAACGTATGATAGCGACCAGAAATCCAAGGGCCACTCCGATTATAACGGCAAAGAAGGTTATCAAAAAGGTGTTGCCCAGTCCTTGAATCAGGTACATATAACGGTTGTCTGTAATAAAATTATTGGTAAATTCGATTCTGAAATTTTCCCATATCGAGGGAATCCATATGCTTATCGCTTCCAAAGTATTCTCCTTATTTTTTTCTTACGATAATAACTTGTGTTCCGGTGGTGTAGGGATCAGTAAAATCAATGCTGAGCAGGCGATCTTCTGTCACGGTCATGCCAGCCACGCCAATATCTGCTTTGCCGGACTGAACGGCACTGATAATGGAGTCAAACTCCATATCTTCAATCTTAAGCTCCATTCCAAGAATATCGCATAATGCCCGCGCCATATCAACGTCAATGCCCACAATGGTGTTGTTTTCATAGTACTCATAGGGCTCAAAGGCAGCGTTGGTTGCCATCACTAAGGTACCATTGGATCGATCGACATTGTCAGGAGAATTGTAAGGAGTTTTTCCTTTTGTGGTATCCCCAATGTAATTGTTCATAATGCTTTCCATCGTGCCATTTTCCTTGATTTGGGCAAGCGCAGCGTTGATCTTGTCCTTTAGATCGGCATTGTTTTTGGAGATGCAGATGGAGTAGTCCTCGATCGCGAACTCTTCCTCAAGGATACAGAGAGAGTCGTTTTTTTCGACAAATGCTTTTGCCGGCTCCAGATCGATAATAACGCAGTCAATCTTTCCCTGCTTCAATGCCTGCACTGCGTCCGCTCCCTTGGAGAAGCGTTCAATGGTGGAGTCTTCCTTGTACTCCTCCGCATAGGAATCTCCGACTGTGCCGAGCTGTACACCGATTTTCTTTCCCGGCAGGTCATTCACAGAAAACACGGTGTTTTCTGGTACGGAACCGCAGGAGGTGAGCGCGCTTACCGTGAGAAGTGCAGCGGCGAGAACGGCAAATTTTTTTAGATGCTGTTGAACGTTTTTCATAAATTTCCTCATTTCTGCACGGCTTTTTTTATTTCGCGCTTGTGGATGCCGTGCGGACACAAGTCTGAGGAACATTATAACAAAGAGGGTATCATTATACAAGAGTGAAAAAGTAAAAATTCATAGTTTGACTTTATTTGCTAATGCGTATACAATAAGAGTAGCATAAATTCGTTGTTGAACAGGAAAGGATATACAAAGATGGCTCACAAACGGAAAAAGCAGTTGTCGCAGACACAGACGATTGCACTGGGATTTTTAATTATGATCTTGATAGGGACAGTGCTTTTGATGCTTCCCTTTTCCTCAAGGACCGGGGATGTCACCCCATTTGCTGACGCGCTGTTTACTGCCATCAGTGCAAGTTGTGTGACGGGGCTTGTCGTAGTTGACACTTATATGCACTGGTCTGTCTTTGGACAGCTTGTGATTATTGTACTGATTCAGATAGGCGGTCTTGGCTTTATGACCGTGGGTATTTTCTTTTCCATTCTGCTTCGCAGAAAGATTGGATTAAGAGAGCGGGGATTGATGCAGGAGAGCGTCAACACGCTGCAAATAGGCGGTATTATTAAGCTGGCACATAAAATAGTGAAGGGGACACTTATAATAGAAGGAATCGGTGCGTTGATTTTGGCGATCCGCTTTAGCTTGCAGATGGGAATAGGAAAGGGAATCTATTATGGTATTTTTCATTCCATTTCCGCTTTCTGCAATGCAGGTTTTGATCTGATGGGGTATCAGGGAGAGTATAATTCTCTAGTAAATTATGCGCCGGATATCGTGGTTAATATCACGATTATGCTGCTTGTCGTGATAGGCGGAATTGGTTTTATTGTGTGGGACGAGCTGACAAGGCATGGCTTGAAATTTAAGAAATATATGTTGCACACAAAGATTGTTCTGGTATCGACAGCTTTTCTTCTGCTGTCAGGTGCTTTTTTGTTCTGGATTTTGGAGAGAAATCATATTCTTGCGGGTAGGGGAGCGGGAGAGCAGCTTCTTTGCTGCATGTTTGCCTCCGTCTCTGCGAGAACGGCAGGCTTTAATACGGTGGATCTGGCAGGGCTTACAGATGCTGGAAAATTTCTGAATGTTGTTCTGATGTTTATCGGCGGAAGTCCGGGCTCGACGGCGGGCGGTATTAAAACGACGACAGTTGTGGTTATCTTAATGTATATCTGGTCAAATATGAAGCGTACTTATGGCTGTAATCTTTTTGGCAGAAGACTGGATCATGAATCAATTGTCAAGGCAAGTGCTGTATTTTGCACCAATCTGTTTCTTGCCACAGCAGCGGTGCTGACAATCTCGGCAATTCAGGTGCTGCCGATCGCGGATGTGCTGCTTGAGGTATTTTCAGCAATTGGTACAGTCGGTATGTCGACAGGGATCACAAGAGAGCTTCTGCTGCCGTCGCGCATGGTTATTATGGTGTTAATGTACTGTGGAAGAATAGGAAGTTTGTCCTTTGCCCTGTCATTTACACAGAAAAAGAGGATAGCGCCGGTGCAGCAGCCAGTCGAGCAGATTAATATAGGATAAATGGCTGCGGGAGTGAGACAAGCTGCGGCAAATAGACAATAAGGACAGAGAAGGAGAACATAGAAAATGAAATCAGTACTGATTATTGGGTTAGGGAGATTTGGACATCATTTGTGCAGAAATATGGCAGAGCTTGGAAATGAGGTTATGATTGTGGATCAGAGAGAGGAGGTTTTGGAGGATCTTCTGCCGATTGTCACCAGTGCAAAGATTGGCGACTGCACCAATGAGGAGGTGCTAAGAAGTCTTGGTGTGGCAAATTTTGATCTGTGTTTTGTCTGTATTGGAACAAATTTTCAGAGTAGCCTTGAGATTACAAGTCTTATTAAGGAAATGGGGGCGCGCTGTGTGATCAGCAAGGCAAACCGTGATATTCACGCAAAGTTTTTGTTGAAAAATGGGGCGGATGAGGTGATCTATCCCGATCGGGACATTGCAGAAAAGCTTGCTGTGCGCCATAGTGCAAATCATGTTTTTGACTATATTGAGCTGACGGATGAGTACTCTATCTATGAGATACCACCTCTGACTGAATGGCTGGGAAAGAGTATCCGTGATGTGAACTTTAGAGTGAAATATCAGGTCAGCATACTGGGAACGAAAAAGGGGGAGGATGTAAGACTGCTTCCGGCAGCAGATCATATATTTGCGGCGGATGAGCATCTGATGGTGATTGGAAAAGCGGAGGATTTGCAGAAGATCTTGAAGCATTTATAATAGAATGGGTATAGACTGAAGTAATAGTGATTTGTGTAATCATTTTTAGGGAAGGTCCGCGCAGAGAATCGTCTATGGTCCTCCGTCACCCCGCTCTCGTTTCGTGAAAAACGTAGCGGTCGCTAGATTCGTGAAAGACCTCATCGAAACATATCGCATAATTCGCAAGCTCATTGTGCGTCGACATTTTTCAATAGGTTCCTTGAGGACCGTAGACGATTCTCTGCGCTATTTTCTAGGTTCTGCTAGACAATAATTATGTTTTTGGTGAAAATGGCAGGTCTGACGGAATGGTTAAGAAAGTCCGTGACAGATACTGCCCGGCATGATATAATAAAAGAAGCGCACAAATGTGCGAAAGAATAAAATCGTATCCATATACGATTGCATCAATATATACTCGTATCGATATGCGTTTGTATGAATGTATGGTTATGTAAGTGTGTGAGAGCATATATAGGAATATATAGGTATATACATAGGCATCAGTATGCGAGGAGAGCTGTTATATTTCGTAAGGAGGATAGAATATATGGGAATACTTTCACGTTTTAAGGACATTATGTCGGCAAATATTAATGCGCTTTTGGATAAGGCGGAGAATCCTTCTAAGATGATCGATCAGTATCTTAGAGATTTGGAGAATGATCTGGGCAAGGTGAAAGCGGAGACGGCTGCGGTTATGGCGGAGGAGACAAGGTGCCGCCGCGAGCTCGACGAGTGCAAAGAAGAGATGGAGAAGATGCAAAGATATGCAGAGAAGGCTGTTATGGCAGGCAACGATGCGGATGCAAGGCAGTTTTTGGCAAAGAAAGGGCAGTTGTCAGAGAAGTTTTCCAGTCTTCAGCAAGCATATAATCTGGCGGCGGACAATGCAGCCAAGATGAAACAGATGCATGATAAGCTGGTGGAGGATATCTCCTCTCTTAATGCGAGAAGAGATGCCATTAAGGCAAAGATGACAGTTGCCAAGACGCAGCAGAAGATGAATAAGATGGGCGCAAGCATTGACGGGGCAGAGAAAACTTTGTCGGCATTTGATCGCATGGAGGCGAAGGCGAACAAGATGCTTGATGAGGCAAATGCGATGGCTGAGCTTAATAAGGGGGCGGATCAGGATATTGATTCTCTTGCTAGAAAGTATGATGAGCCGGCTGGTGTGGCTGTGGACGATGAGCTTGCAGCACTAAAGGAAAAGCTGGGAGTATAGGAGGATATACGAAATGGGATTATTTAGCGGGCAGTTAGCCAATGTGGTGGAGTGGCAGGAGCACCGGGAGGATGTTCTGTTTCAGAAGTGGGCAAACGGCGAGATCAAGAAGGGGAGCAAGCTGATTATCCGTCCCGGACAGGATGCCATATTTATGTTTAATGGTAAGGTGGAGGGCATTTTTACAGATGAGGGAAGCTTTGATATTGAGTCGGAGATTGTACCGTTTCTCTCAACCTTAAAGGGATTTAAGTTTGGTTTTAACAGTGGGATGCGTGCGGAGGTTCTTTTTATTAATACAAAGGAATTTACGGAAAAGTGGGGAACAAAGAATGAGATCAATATTCCTGCGCCTTCTTTAAATCTTCCGGGAGGGCTTCCTGTGCGTGCGTTTGGAACCTTTAGCTTTAAGATCAGCGATCATCAGGCTTTGATTGACAAGATAGCAGGCGTAAAGCAGATGTTTACGACGGCTGATGTAAGAGAGCGCGTGGTAGCGAAGTTAGATCAGCTTCTGATGAAGTGGATTGTAAAAGAAGGCAAGGATATGGTGAATCTGATGGCAAATTCAGATTCGATTGGGCGCGGTATAAAGGAAGATCTTGATATGGAGATGAGCCGTATTGGTATTAGCATTACGGATTTTTCCATGCAGAATGTAAATTATCCGGCAAATATCCAGAAGATGGTGGAGAAGGCTGCTTCTCAGAGCATGGTTGGCGATATGAACCGTTATCAGACCATGGCGATGACCGATGCTATGACAAGCGGAAAGGGAGCTGGCTCCAGCACGATTGATATGGCAAATACTATGGCGGGTATGCAGATGGGCATGATGATGGGGCAGCAGATGGCGAATCAGATGGGAAATATGATGAGTCCGCAGAGTCCGAATCAAAATATGGGGGCTGGCAATTTCTCATCGGGCTGCAGTGCGCCTAATTTCTGTCCGAACTGTGGCGCAAAGACAGGAGGAGCCAATTTCTGTTCTAATTGTGGAACAAAATTGGTGTAGAGACTGGCTATAGTTGTAAAAATATGTTGAAGAAATGAGGGGAAGCATTGAGTAGTTATGAGAGCTTAAATCCAGTGCAGAAGGAAGCGGTCTTTTACACAGAAGGACCACTTCTGGTTCTTGCAGGGGCGGGTTCTGGAAAAACTCGTGTGCTCACGCATCGGATTGCGTATTTAATTGAAGAGAAGGGGGTAAATCCCTATCATATTTTGGCGATTACCTTTACCAATAAGGCCGCAGGAGAGATGCGGGAGCGTGTGGATAAGTTGGTGGGTTTTGGCTCGGAGAGTATATGGGTCAGCACATTTCATTCTGCCTGCGTCCGTATATTAAGGCGTTATATTGATCGGCTGGGTTATGAGAATAAATTTACAATTTATGACACCGATGATCAGAAAACACTGATGAAGGAGGTTTGCAAGCGGCTCAATGTGGACACGAAGGTGTACAAGGAGAGAAATATTCTCGCTGCCATCTCGAAAGCGAAGGAAGAGATGATGACGCCGGGAGATATGCTTGCAGCAGCCGGCGGAGATTTTGCGCAGAAGAGGATCGCGCAGATCTATGAGGAATATCAAAAGCAGCTTAAGAAGAACAATGTGCTTGATTTTGATGATCTGCTGTTTCGTACAGTGGAGCTGTTTCGGGATAATCCCGATGTGCTGGAATATTACCAGAACCGTTTTCGCTATATCATGGTGGATGAGTATCAGGATACAAATACAGTGCAGTTTTATTTTATCAGCCAGCTTGCAAAGAAGTTTAAAAATCTCTGTGTTGTGGGGGATGACGATCAGTCCATCTATAAGTTCCGTGGGGCAAATATAGAAAATATATTGGGTTTTGAGAAGGTATTTTCGGATGCGAAGGTGATCAAGCTGGAGCAAAATTACCGCTCGACAGGAAATATTTTGGATGCTGCCAACACGGTGATCCGCAATAACAAGGGCAGAAAGGATAAAACGCTCTGGACAGAGAAGGAGAGCGGGCAGAAAATCAAGCTGTATCAGTGTGAGAACGGCTATGAGGAGGCAGAGCGCATTGTTGCGGAGATCAAGGAGCATATTCAAAATGGCACCTATCGCTACAGTGATTGTGCTCTTCTGTACCGCACCAACGCACAGTCCCGTATGTTGGAGGAGCAGTTTATCAAGGAAAATGTACCTTATAAGGTTGTGGGCGGCGTGAGCTTTTATGCCCGCAAGGAAATTAAGGATTTGCTGAGTTATTTAAAAACCATAGACAGCGGCAGAGATGATCTGGCGGTGCGCCGAATTATCAATGTGCCAAAACGTGGCATAGGACTAACCACAATAGATAAAGTGCAGCAGTATGCCGACGACAATGGAATAAGCTTCTACGAAGCACTTTGCTGCGCAGATAAGATACCAACTCTCGGCAAAGCGGAGGAAAAGCTGAACGCCTTTGTCAATATCATACAAGTTCTTCGGAGTAAGCTAAATTTTATGTCCTTAAAGCAGCTTGCGGAGGATCTTATCCTCTCTATCGACTATGCAAAGGAATATGAGAACGACGATGTGGAGGAAGCTGAGGCGCGCATGGAAAATGTGGACGAGCTGATCAGCAAGATAGCAGATTATGAGCTGAAGGCGGAGGAGCCTACGCTGGAAGGGTTTCTGGAGGAAGTCGCGCTGATCGCTGATGTGGACAATCTGGAGGAATCCGACAATCGCGTGGTGTTGATGACGCTTCACAGTGCGAAGGGACTGGAGTTTCCCAAGGTGTTTTTGTGCGGCATGGAGGATGGGCTGTTTCCAAGCTATATGTGCATTACTTCCGACGATCCGTCTGATTTGGAGGAGGAGCGGCGTCTGTGTTATGTGGGAATTACCCGCGCTATGGACAGTCTGACGGTATCTTGTGCAAAACAGCGCATGGTCCGCGGGGAGACACAGTATAATAAGCCTTCTCGGTTTTTAAAAGAGATGCCGGTATATTTATTTGAATCGGTTGTGCGGGAGAACCGCATCAAAGAGATGCCGCGAAATATGGCGAATGTAACAGCAAAGCAGATATTTCAGACAAAAGCATTTCAACCGAAGGTATTTGAGGTGAAAGCTTCTAAGGGGCTGGATTATGGTGTGGGAGATAAGGTATTTCATATAAAGTTTGGCACTGGAATCGTCACCGAGATATTGGAGGGCGGCAGGGATTATGAGGTGTCTGTCGATTTTGAGAAGGTTGGAGTAAGAAAAATGTTCGCTTCCTTTGCTCGGCTAAAAAAACTATAAAATTATAAATTGTCTGTTAAATTTATGGAAGTATATAGAAAAAAAGAAATGGTTATGCTATACTATAAGTATCGGAAACCGATGCAAGAAGGACAGGAAGAACATACAATCCTGATTTGCACGTTTGCCAAAGCGGGAAGATAGGAGTTCGTGTGAAATGAGAAATTTCATAGTCCTGATTTGTACGCCCGCTAAGACGGGAAAAAGTTAATGTGAGATAAGTTTCACACAGCACTTTGTGCCTGCGCGCTGCTTAGCATAAAGTTGCTTATGTACAAAAAGCAGCGCAGAAATGGGGATTAAAGATGTCAAACAAAATTGATGAGTTACTGAGTGTAGCAAAATTGAATGAGCTTCTTCACAGAAAAGAGGAAG
Source organism: uncultured Clostridia bacterium (assembly GCA_947178015.1). GTDB lineage: Bacteria > Bacillota > Clostridia > Lachnospirales > Lachnospiraceae > RGIG8607. The sequence continues at coordinate 2,511 of CAMWWW010000037.1, read as the reverse complement.
AGGACAAGAAAAAGAATTGTATTCTGTGGGTGTTGGCGATTGTCGGTGCAGTAGCTGCTGTCGCAGCGATTGCATATGCTGTGTACCGTTATTTTACGCCAGATTATCTGGAGGATTTCGAGGACGACTTCGAGGATGATTTTGATGATGATTTCTTCGATGACGAGGAAGATGGCTCCGATAAGAAGGAGGAGAAAGAGGCAGAAGCAAAGGAAGAGAAAGAAGAGAAGAGCGAAAAGGCTGAGGCAAAGGAAGAGGCTTAAGTTACGTCGCATTAAGATAGGATGGAACAGAATACCCGACAGAATGGAGCGGCAAGCTTCCTGTCGGGTTTCTTTTTGTGCGCGGACTCGTGCAGCGGAATTAAATCGTTAAAGCGGCGTGCGAGTAGAGTTTTTCCTACTTGATTGTACATGGCTGTGTAAATAATAAGATACGTATTGGTTGGAGTATCATGGTATATTAGGAAAGGAAGTGGAGGAATGAAGAAGGGACAATTTTATGAGGGAATTGTGGAAGTTGTGGATTTTCCAAATAAAGGGGTTTTGCATGTGGACGGAAGAAAAGTGATTGTTAAGGATGCGCTGGAGGGACAGAACATTCGATTTCAGATCAGTAAGGTGAGAAAGGATAGATGTGAGGGACGTCTTGTGGAGGTGTTGGAGAGATCGAAAAGGGAAAGTGAACAGCCGCGCTGTAAGAATTTTGGAAGCTGCGGCGGCTGTCTGTTCCAGACACTCTCTTATAAGGAGCAACTTGGTCTAAAGGAGAGGCAGATTAAGGCGCTTCTTGATACCGTGTGCGTGGATTATGAATTTTTGGGAATAAAGGGAAGCCCGAAGCCATGGGGGTATCGAAATAAGATGGAGTTTTCTTTTGGAGATGAGTATAAGGATGGCCCTCTTGCCCTTGGCTTGCATAAGAAGGGCAGTTTTTATGATATTGTGACCACAGATGATTGTGGGCTTGTGGACAGTGATTTTAATCAGGTGCTGTCTCTGGTGCTGTCTCATTTTTCAGAGCTTGGCATACCTTATTATAAAAAGCTTGCCCATACGGGAATTTTGAGGCATTTGTTGGTAAGAAGATCGGAGAAGAATAGAGAGCTTCTGATTGCGTTGGTGACAACGGGAGAAGATTCGGCAGATGGAGTGGAATCTGGTTGGTATGGGAAATGGAAGCTTGACAAACTGGTTTGTAAACTGAGGGAGCTTCCGCTTAATGGGTCGATCGCCGGAATTTTGCATATGATAAATGATGGATTGGCAGATGTGGTAAAGAGTGATAGGATAGAGGTGTTGTATGGAAGGGATTATTTGATAGAGGAGCTTTTGGGGCTTCAATTTAAAATTACACCGTTCTCTTTTTTTCAGACAAATTCATCTGGCGCAGAGGTACTTTATGATATGGTAAGAAAGTTTGTGGGTGAGACCAAAGATAAGGTGATCTTTGATCTGTACAGTGGTACAGGTACAATCGCACAGCTTTTAGCGCCTGTCGCAGCACATGTGGTGGGGGTGGAGATTGTGGAGGAGGCTGTGGAGGCGGCACGAGTTAATGCAGAACACAATGGATTGGGAAACTGTGAATTTATAGTGGGAGATGTACTGAAAGTGATAGATGAGATAGAGGATAAGCCAGATTTTATTGTGCTCGATCCACCAAGAGAAGGAGTACATCCGAAGGCATTGAAAAAAATCATGGAATTTGGTGTGGAAAGAATGGTGTATATCTCTTGTAAGCCAACCAGCTTGGTGAGAGATCTGGAAATGTTAAAGGAGAATGGATACTGCGTGGAACAGGCTGTGGGAGTAGATATGTTTCCTTGGACTGGGAATGTGGAGACTATTTGTAAATTAATCAAGAAATAATAGGAGTTTCAAGGATTTTAGAAGGCGGTAAAGTGGGATTTGTCCACGATTTGCCACCATAATTTTATTAGTGGGCAGCCGCTTTTCATAAGCAATCTGCCATTAGGAATAGAAGAGGTAGGGAGAGCAGTGAGGGGTATTGGATGGTAGAGAGTTACCATTGACATCTAGATGTGATGTTCCGAGAGGACAGGAATCATACGTTAGAGAAGCAAGCAGTTTATAATCTGAATATCATGAGAAAACTATCGCTAAATATATGGAGAATAATAGAGGTTATCAGAATGAAAAAAGTATATCCAGTTATTCTGTCACAAGAAGAAAAGTTTATCGTGGCATATGTGTCGGATTTTGAATTCAATACACAAGGGACAGTTATTGTAGACGCAATCGAAATGGCAAGGGATGCAATAAGGGGTGTCGGCATTGATATTTTACAGATATTTCCCAGCTTTTCAGCACCAACAGCAGTAGTGTAAAATAGATGGAACGCCGGGAAATGGCAGTATATACACTGTTTTTCCCCGGTATCATTTTATATCTCTTTATGCGGAAGCCGTTTCGTATAAACAATTATTCTATTTACTGCATAGATAGCAACAATCAATTCCGTAACCGGCATAGAAAACCAAATCAATTC